>CAZLOC010000342.1:0-4365 GCA_964560935.1 uncultured Anaerolineaceae bacterium
CACAAAGACGATGTCCGCAGGGCAGCCCAATTCGCTGCCGATAAATTATCCGAGATAGGATTCCTGCGTGTGGACATCGACGACACACCCGGCCACCCCATCGTCTACGCCGAACGCAGCGGACTGGACGCCCCGACCCTGCTCATCTACGGTCATTTCGACGTTCAGCCTGTTGACCCTTTCAACGAGTGGACCCGTCCCCCGTTTGATCCCGTCATCGAAGGCGACAACCTTTACGCGCGCGGCGCATCCGACGACAAGGGACAGGCCTTTGCCGTCCTGGCCGCGCTGGAGTCGTATCTCAAAACCAGCGGGGAACTACCCATCAACGTCAAAGTGCTGCTGGAGGGCGAAGAGGAAGTCATCAGTCCAAACCTTTTCCCCTATATCCATGAGCATGCCCAAAAACTGGCCGCGGACGCCATCTTGATTGCCGACCAGGACATGCTCGACCCCAAAGTCCCAGTGGTGATGTGGGGCGTGCGCGGCAACCTGTATGCCGAGATTGAAGTCTGCGGTCCTGCCCGTGATCTGCACTCCGGCACCTTCGGTGGCGGAGTTGACAACCCGTTCAACGTGCTTACGCGCCTGCTGGCGGGGTTACAGGACGGCGAGACGCGCAAGGTGCTCGTCCCTGGCTTTTACGACAAAGTGCAAGAACTGACCGACGAAGAGCGCGCCCTGATCGCCCGGGCTCCCATCAACGATGAGGTCGGGCTGTATTTCACTGGCGCACCCGCGCTGGGCGGCGAGACGGGCTATCCGCTGGCGGAGCGCATCAGCGTGCGGCCCACGCTGGATATTCACGGTATCGCCGGCGGATTCACGGATGAAGGCATGAAGACCGTTATCCCGTCGAAAGCGACTGCCAAGGTGAGCATGCGCCTGGTGCCAGACCAAGCACCGGACGAAATCGCGGAATCGCTCGAAACGCACCTGCGCAAACTCTGCCCGCCCACCGTGAATATGGAACTCCGAATCATTGGTAAGGCCGAACCGGTCAAAATCGACTACAAATCCCCGGCAGTCCGGGCCGCCGCAACCGCCTACGAGCGTGGCTTTGGCGCGCCGCCTGTCTACCTGCGCGGCGGCGGGTCGCTGCCAATTGTGCGGGCGATGATCGATGAGTTGAGCCAGCCGGGAAAAGGTGACATCCCTGTGGTGATGATCGGCTTCGGCCTGCCCGATGACTGCACACATGCGCCGAACGAAAAGTTCCATCTGCCGAATTTCTACAACGGGATCGAGACGGTCATCCATTATTTGGATTTATTCAAAGGTATTCCGCGCTGAGCGGAGGGTTGAGTAGGTTGACTGTCCCTCTCGACCAAATCGAAACCCGTAAACCCGTAGTCGAAGCGCTTTGCGCAAATGGCCCTTCGACTACGCCGCGCTCCGCTCAGGGCGAAAGAAGAGAAGTTGGGGTACGATAAAATCATCCATAACGGAAGCAATCATAAAACCTGTCCTGAGCGAAGGCAAAGGATCCAGAAAGAAGCGAGGAGAATCATGCAAATCCCAGAAAAAGGTCTACCCAAGGAACAAGTCCTGGGCACGTTACAGTCTTTCAAGTCCCACGACATGGATTGGAAAGCGGGCAAGGTCTGGTGCTACGTCTACAACCCCGGCGAAGACCCCGCTGAAGTGACCAAGGAAGCCTACCTGTCGTTCCTGACCGAGAACGGGCTCGACCCGACGGTGTTTCCGTCGATGCTGAAATTAGAAACGGATGTGGTACGCATGCTGGCAACCCTGCTGCACGGCGACGAAAACGTGGTGGGACATCTAACGACGGGCGGGACGGAGAGCATCATGCTGGCTGTGAAAACGGCCCGTGATAGGGCACGCGTGTTGCACCCCGAGATCACCCGCCCCGAAATGGTGCTACCCAAAACGGCGCACGCTGCTTTCCACAAGGCAGCGCATTATCTGGGCGTTAAACCTGTGGTGGCAGACATCAACCCTGCTACCTTCAAAGTGGAGGCCGAAGCCATGCGGGCAGCGATCACCGAGAATACCATTTTGCTGGTGGCTTCGGCGCCGAGCTACTCGCAGGGCGTGATCGACCCGATCGCCGAGATCGGGGCACTCGCCCAGGAAAAGGACCTGCTCTTCCACGTGGACAGCTGTGTGGGCGGCATTCACCTTTCGTTCATGCGCAAGCTGGGTTACAACGTGCCCGACTTCGATTTCACCGTCCCGGGTGTGACCTCCATCTCCGCTGACCTGCACAAGTACGGCTACGCCGCCAAGGGTGCCTCGTGCGTGATGTATCGGGATAAGGACATCCGCAAATATCAGATTTTCGCCTGTACCGACACCACCGCTTACACGCTGATCAACCCGACTGTCACATCCAGCAAAAGCGGCGGCCCGATGGCAGGCGCCTGGGCCATCCTGAACTACCTGGGCGAAGAGGGCTTCATGAACATTGTCGAGACCGTGCAGGCAGCCACCCAAAAACTGATCGCTGGCATCAGTGCTATTCCCGAACTGGAAGTACTCGGCCAGCCTGCCATGTGCATGTTCTCGTTCAAATCGAATGCCATCAACGTCTACCAACTGGCGGACGCCATGGCCAAGCGCGGCTGGTACATCCAGGGGCAGTTTTCAACACCGCTCACGCCGCGCAACCTGCATATCTCGGTCAACTATGGGACGACGCACCAGGTGGACGCCCTGCTTAAGGACTTGCGCGAATGCGTGGAACTGGTCAAGGGGATGGACCCAATCGACAGCGACAGCATCCGGGCCATGGTTGGGGCTGCGCTTCAAAGCCCGGACCCGGAAGCTGCCTTCGGTCAATTAGCCGCCAGTGCCGGTCTGACAGGCACCGACCTGCCCGAAGAGATGGCCTTCATCAACGAAGTGCTGGACGCGCTCCCCGATGCACTTTGCAATGAGTTCCTGGTCAATTATTTCAACGATTTGTATGTTTAACGAAAGCAGCCCGCGCCTTCATCACGGGCTGCTTCTCTCTCACCCCCCAATTACACTCCAATCAGAATTTTGCCCCCTTCTGTCTGAAGTGGAAGCGTTTTTCGATCGTAAACTTTGAAACCTTTTTTCGTATCTCGTTCCGCCAGATAAAGCGCGTATTGAACATCGTGCAGCACTTCATCGACGGTCTTATAATCCGAGGTGCAATAAATTCCGCCGATATTGATCTTGATACGGTTTTTCAAGCCAATGCTAACCAGATACTCTTCGAACTCCGATTGCATACGGTCCGCAATGGAGGCTGGCGCAAAACGGTCGACAGCATCTTCAATCAGGATCAGGAATTGATCCGCATCAAAACGGGCGACAATATCGGAGAGCCGCAAAACCTTCTTGAGTACTTTTGCCACTCCTTGCAAGAATTGCTGCCTGTATTCTTTTCCGAACTTTTTCTCGTAATCCATTAACTGGCTCAGATTGATCGAGAAGACCATAAATTGATTTCCGGGAACTTGTCGGGAATGTTTAAGCACATGCTTCAAGCGCGCCATGAAAAACGCCGGGCTGAACAATCCGGTAAGCGCATCCCAGGGATTTTTTTCCGTGACGCTATCGACAGAACCAAGCAAAGATAGCAGGTTGGCAAGTCGCTCCCGACTGACCGGTCGCAACAAAACAGAATCAACATGAGAACACAGGCTGGTTGCAACCTCTTTATAGGTTACCAACCCCACCACTGGGATACTGCTTAGACGCTCATCTCCACGAATTTCCACTAGAAGTTCCAGGCCCGAAATTTCAGGCAAACTGAAATGCGTAAAGATGATATTGGGCTGGATTTGGAAGATTTGTTCAACGGTGATCTGGTCATGCAGCACAAGCTCTGTCAAATAACCAGCACCATCCAATGTTTGCCGAAAATCCAGAGAAGCAATATCCAGATCGTCTACAATAATAAGCGCGTATGGTTTGTTCATGCCAATATCCTCTTTTCTCCATTACCATGACGGAAAAAACCATATTTAGTTACCCTTTTTGGGAATATTTCCTAATTCAAGAGACCTTAAATTCCAACTTGCGCGTACAAAAGTTTTGATATAAAGTTGGAAACAATCAATCTCCGGAGCTTATCATGCCCTTTTCAAACCACCCACGCCCTGAAGTTCTGAAATCTCTCGCAGACGCAAAACCTGTCCCTTTTTGGTTGGACGATAAAGCGCGCCCCGAGCCGGCTTCTGCGCTAACCGAGTCTATTACTGCGGACCTGGTCGTCATCGGCGCGGGCTTTACAGGACTTTGGTCTGCCCTGCTCGCGAAAGAATCTGATCCATCCCTGGAGGTTGTCCTGCTCGAGGGCGGCGAAGTGGCAGGCGGCGCCAGCGGTCGCAACGGCGGGTTTGCCGATCACTGCCTGACGCATACCTT
>CAZLOC010000343.1:0-4357 GCA_964560935.1 uncultured Anaerolineaceae bacterium
ATAAAGATGTAGGCAGAGAGGCATCCATGACGATTTGGAGTCTGATTTCTGCATTGGTCTCTGCAACAACCTGAATTGTGGAGTTCATCCGCTCTCTCATGTAGCGGGCGATGTTTCCAAAAGTATCTATCCAGTAGAGATCCCTTCCCTGGACATAATCCAGGATGTTCCCAAAGACGGCGGCATCGTTGATTTCGTGGAAATGGAGATCATACCAGGCATGGCGGTTGGCCGCATTATTAAGGGCCCGATTGAACCACTGAAATTCCTGATTGTTAATATTAACATCCAGATAGTCCCCAAGCATGCTCCCAACATTGGTGAAGTCGATCGTATTCCAGGAACCGTACTGATCCTGTCCCGGCTGGTAATAATTGGGGTAGCCGGCCATCCAGCCGCCCCGCGCTGCAACATAGTAGTTGGCCGCAATAGCCTGGACAGTGCTGTTCGTCTCTGTAAGCGGGTATGCTAGCGTGATACAGGACTGGTTGTAAACATTCTGGTTGATTATGGCCTGTGACTCGGAAAGTTCCCTGGTTATATCGGCCACAGATTGTCCGGGAAGGGACCGGTGCGATACAGTATGGCTCGCGATCTCATGACCCTGCGCTGCGAGGCTCCGCCAGGTGGCCCAGGGAACTTCGCCACGGCTGGTGATGACGAAGAAGGTACCTTTTAGGCCGCGTGCATTGAGTTCCGAAGCTCCTGTGGTTGCCTGAGTCAGGAGACCGTCATCGAAGGTGAATGACACAGCGCCCGGCTTGTTTCCCTGGAAATAAGTGATCGTATGGGTCCCCAATGTCCCCTGCAGCGCATGTGCAGAGGATAGATTTCCACTGCCAAAGGCATAAAAAGATACTGTCAACAATACGAAAACACATATAATTTTGTTTGGTAGCGTAATTCGATTTTTAGTATCCATTCTGGTCTCTGCCTCAAACGAGAAACACGACTTGGTAAGAAGTTCACGTTATTATCATACGGCAACAAAAATTCAGAAACAAGTATTAGTTTAGCGATCCACTGCTTTTCGATATGTAGCCAACATAAAAAAGCCTGAACGAAAATATGGCAATAACCTTTCAAATTTGAAAGGTTATTTATATACAAGACGTATAAAACCCTTGGAAGTTACAGTTAATTATCGATGGGCATCCAAATCCGAGTCCGGAAAATGCCCTCCTGCTTTCCGAGATAGCACGGCAGAGCAGGCAAGCTGAAGCATCCTTCGATGTCTATCGGATCACTTTTGAATTTTTCGTGTGGTAGACTCGTTTCATGAGTTTTGCCACTGCCCTCGCTCACCCAAAGATTGGGGTAATCTTGACAATGCCCGCATTCGTCCTCCAACGGCTCCATATCGATGACTCTTGACAGCCTCTTTACTCTAATGCTATCTCCAATATCCCGCGTGAACACTGGAATCTGGCCAACTGCTTGGCAATCGTCGGTACCGGGCGGCAATGCAAATGACCACGGATGGACACAGATTATCGGTCTATGCTCATGAACGATCACTTCATCAAGCCTCATTACGACTCCGGTGGATTTGCCGGGATCCCGGCGCGCATCCGCGAACATTGTGCTTCTGGCAGGTACAATGCAGTGGTGCTGTTTCTGGTGGACGGTTTCGGCTGGCGCTTTTTCGAGAAATTCCAGGATGCGCCGTTTTCGAAACGCCTGACAAGTAGTGGAAAAGTCGAGAAGCTGACTGCCCAATTCCCCTCCACCACGGCGGCGCATGTGACGACCATCCACACCGGGTTATCGGTGGGACAGAGCGGCGTGTACGAGTGGTTCTACTACGAGCCGCAAGTGGACTGTATCATCGCGCCGCTATTATTTTCTTATGCCGGGGATAGTGAGCGAGATACGCTCAAGGGCATCATCAAGGCAGCCAAACTGTACCCGAGGCAGACACTTTATCATGAACTGGAAGCGCTGGGCGTGGAATCGCACGTCTTCGGGGTACGAGATTACACACCTTCGACATATTCAAATGTTGTCATGAAGGGTGCAAAGCTGAATTCCTTCAAGACCATATCCGAAGCATTGGTCAACCTCGGAGTTTTACTCGAATCCAGCCAAGCCCCTGCCTACATCAACTTCTATTTCGAGAACATCGACAGCACCTGCCACAAATATGGCCCAACCGCCCTGCAAACGGAAGCAGAGATCGAGGTATTCTTGCTCATTATGGAGTATTTCTTTACACAGGTTTTTACAGGGAAGAAGAGAGTCCTTTTCCTGATGACCGCCGACCACGGCGCATCCGAAGTCGACCCCAGGACAACCGTCTTCCTTAACAAAGATAAACGATTTAAAGGTGTGGAACGTTTCTTCAAAACCAACCGCAGCGGTGAACTGCTCGTCCCTGCAGGCTCGGCGCGCGATATGTTTTTGTATGTCAAAGATGAAATGCTAGATGAAGCACAGGAATTTTTGGCAGAGCAATTAGAAGGCAAAGCGGAAGTGGTTAAAAGCACATGGTTAATGGAAAATGGTTACTTTGGTTTGGAAATATCCCAGCAGTTCCGGGCGCGCGTGGGGGATCTGGTGATCCTGCCTTATCGCTACGAATCAGTCTGGTGGTATGAAAAGGATAAGTTCGAGCAGCGCTTCTACGGTCATCATGGCGGGTTGACGCCGCAAGAAATGGAAATCCCACTCATCACCCTTGAGATATAGATGGAGACGACCTGCTCGGTCGTCTCTACTTTCTCTTCTTTATTGTGCACGGCTGTGATGGTCAGGACCCCAATCACAGATTCTGATCCCGGAGGTTGTCTGGCCGCCCTGAACCACAAATGGTCTCAAGGTGCCATCGCTGTTGACATACGCACCTTCCAGGTTGTAGCCCGGCGCCCAGGCATAGGCGTAGTAGGTGCCATTCGGAAGCAGCACACTGAAGGTCATGTGGTTTTCCGGGATGGAAAACTGGATGATCTGGGTGGTGCCGACCTGCTCAAAGTAAAGCGTCATGGGCGGATTGAACTCGCTCGGGTAGCAGATATCGCCGGTAACCGTACCATGCGGCAAGGTAATCTCTTTTACTTTGATATCCACATAGAAGGCCTGGTTAGCCTTATCGCCATATCCGAACAAGGCTCCGGAGGGATTGCGCAACATCCAATAGCCGACGTACTTTCCCGAAGTATCGGGCGCGGTGAGGGTCACAGAGACATCCACTGTCTGGCCGGGGGAGACGTAGCCAGGTAGTCGCATGGCGGTCGTTCCGCCCATTTGTGCTCCATTGGAAAAGGCCAACATGTAATCGGGTGTCCATGTGCAGGTGCCGCGATTCTTCAAGCGCCAGGTCTTGGTGAAGGTTTCGCCAGGTGCGAAGGTAGTCCCATCCGGGATGGTAACATCTTTTACAAACGAAACCCAATCACAATAAGAAACCGTGGTAGCCGTTGGCAGGGGCGTATTGGTAGGAAGCGGCGTGTTCGTCGCTGGGATGGCTGTAGGCGGTAACGGCGTCTGCGTGGGAGCAGTTTGCGTCTGGGCAGCCATCGTCTGCGTGACCATGGCCTGGATGGTGGCAAAGGTATCAGGCGTAGGGACTTGATTCGACTGCATCAACGGCATAGCCAACATGGTGATGGGCAGGCAGGCCACAAGCGCCAGAATAACCGAGGCCAAAACGATAAGAGTAATTTGAGTTGAAGATTTCATCATGCACCTCCAATGCATAAAAATTAATCGCATTAGAGACGCAAGTGACGTGTAAAAGGTTCCACAAAAAAGCGACCAGTTTTGGTCGCTTTGAATTCTTATTCGAGGTGTCGGTTCGTTGCTTCTTCTGTATCAAATTTGGGATGGTACTATCTCTTCCCAAACCACATGCGGGAAAACAGATCGTCCTTTCTAATGAACTGGTGAAAGGCCCAGGCGCCCACGTGTCCGGCGATCAGTAATAGCAAGAAGATGGCAAGATAACCATGACCATAGCGCGCCGGGAAGGCAAAGAAGTCCTCCGGCAGGCTGGCGCCAGGTTGGTTCAGACCGGCCTGCGCAGCCGTGCCCAATCCCGCAACCGTCATCGCAATGACAGCGATGTACAACAGGGCGTGCACGAGTCCTGCCGCCTTATTGAGCAGCGCATTGCCGGTATCTGCGGGGGCAGGTTTCCTGGTCACAAAGCGTGTGATAAGGCGCGCGATCATCAAGAACAGGATCAACCTGCCAATGGTCATGTGGATACCCAGGGGTGCCAGCTTGGCAGGTTCGTTGGGCAAACCCTTCACGAAAAATCCGGCAGCCAGCGCTGCAAAGACCAGTAATGCGACCAACCAGTGGAAGGTCACTAACAGTGGGTGGTAACGGGCCGGGGCTCCAGATGCTGATTTTGACA
>CAZLOC010000344.1:0-4355 GCA_964560935.1 uncultured Anaerolineaceae bacterium
GGCCGATTATCTCGCCATCAACGTCTCCTCGCCCAATACGGTGGGACTGCGTCGCTTGCAGGGGCGCGAGATGCTGGAACAGTTGCTTGGGGCGATTGCCAGAGAGCGGGAACAGATCATGCTGGGGCGAGGGGGGCATCGTCCGATCCTGGTCAAGCTCGCGCCTGATTTGTCCGACGAAGAACTCGAAGATGCCATCGGTGTGATCCTCGCTTCCGGCATGGACGGTATCATTGCGACAAACACGACGCGAGCGAGCGAGGGACTGCGGTCAACGCATCGGGAAGAAACAGGCGGATTAAGCGGTAGCCCACTCAAGGTCCGCAGTGAAGCGATGCTGGAGAAAATCGTCAAGCTCGTGGATGGACGAGTCCCCATCGTCAGCGTGGGCGGGATCATGACTCCCGAAGATGCAAAACGCCGCCTCGACATGGGGGCGGCGCTTATACAGGTCTATACCGGCCTGATCTATCGTGGACCCAGATTGATCAGGGAGATCGTCAAGGTGGTCTAATAACAGCTATAAAGCTCTAGCCGCCGTACCCCTACGGGGCACTTTCCTCGGCGGCGTCCCCGCCGCCGCGAGCAGAACTCTTGTGGTTTACTTTCTTGAACTGCTCAGACGTGGCTTCCATGTGCTTGGCGATCATCAGCAGGAAGCGTCCCTGGGTGAAGGATTGCAGCCACTGGCCTGCCTTTTGTCCGGCTTCGGAAGTGAGCGCAGCTTCCAATTCCTCGCGGGAGTCAAAATACAACTCGTGGATTTTTTTGTAATTCATGCTTGACGGGCCAAAAATCAGCTCGTCAGTGTCGCTTACCGTTTCCTTGCGCAGGCCTGGCATTTGCTCGGCCATCCCTAAAAACTTTTGCCAGCCCTGCTCGAACGTCGCCCAGGCAAAGGGCGGCAAAAAGAGTATCACCAATTTGTACATGTTCGACTCCTGCAATGATTATACAAGACCTTTTGTGGTATGATACCGCCGCAATGGGAAAAACCATGGACGATAAAATTACAATCATCGAAGGCCCGCCGCCCGTTTTCGAACAGGTACAAGACGGCTGGGCCCTGAGCCTCAACGAAGGCCCAAACCTGACCGTAACTGCACTGACTCGCCTGCGCACCTTTAATGGCCCCGCGCTGGTCGAGCGTTGCTACCGCGCCTGGCATAGCAAAACGCCTATCCAGCTTCACTACCGTAACGACCTGGGACTGGAGCAAACCGCCCCGATCCTCGCCGCTCGCAATGTGGAGACCGACGATGGCCACGTGCTGCTCCTGTGGGTCTATCTCGACAGCGAAAAGGTCGAGTACGAGATCGACACAGGCGACGAAGACGGCTTCGAAGACGATTTCGACGAATAGAATTTGACCGGGCTGGGAGGCCCGGTCTTTGATTATTAAGTACTTCGTTGGTCGAGTAGGGCTGGGTGCTCTTCCCAGACCGTATCGAGACCAAAATGGCAAAGGAATCTTGGAATTTAGTGGTCTCGATACTCCGCTTCGCGGTACTCGACCACCGGCTATAGCTTGAAAATAGAAAGTGCTTGGTAGCTAGTTGGTGTGGTACGACACACTTCTGCGAGTAAAATAGGGACATGGCCACGCTTCTTACTACACTGCAAGCTGCCACGCTGACGATCAGCCTCAACCGCCCCGAACGCGCCAACGCTTTCAACTTCGAGATGATCGCTGAATTGCAAGCGGCGCTCAAGGGAGCTGCCAGAGACGCGCAGGTCCGCTGCGTGGTGCTGACGGGGACAGGGAGATCTTTTTGCGCCGGGCATGACATCACCGAAATGCTAACCGCACAGGGACAGGATATTTCTTACCGCGAACATCTCCAACAAACATATAACCCGCTCATCCTGCAAATCCGCCAATTGGAAAAGCCGGTTATCGCGGCGGTCAATGGCCCGGTGGCCGGAGCAGGATTGGGAGTCGCGCTGACCTGTGATATGCGCATCGCTGCTGAAAATGCCTTATTTACGGTTGGCTTTACCGGTATCGGGCTGGTTCCTGATTCGGCAGTCTCGTTGTTGCTGCCGGCGCTGATTGGCCTGGGCCGCGCCACGGAGTTTACTTTCACCAATCAGCCCATCACCGCCGCGCAGGCCCTGGAGTGGGGCATGGTCAATCAGGTTGTCGCCGAGAGTGAACTACAGGCTGAGGCAGCCAAATTTGCTGCAGAGTTATCGTCTGGTCCGGTCGGCGCGTACGGGCTGACAAAGCGCCTCTTCAATAAGACCATGTTACCCAACCTGGAAGAAGCGCTGACCTACGAAGCATATCTACAGGAAATCGCCAGCAAGGGTGAAGAGCATCGTCAAGGGGTCAGGGCATTTTTGGAAAAACGAAAGCCAGCCTCCTGAGCGACTAAATACCTTTGGTGCCGGATCTTTTCAAAAAGAAGGGGGAGGTGCCCCGATTTATCGAGAAGATACTTGGCACCAGACAAATACTAATGGAGCATAGAGAGTGCACTTGTTAGGAATTCCTTCGTATCCGGTCCGCTGGAGACGTCTCTTATGGGCTGTAAGCCTGTTGGATATCGTCATCGCGTTAGAGGGGATCGGGACGCTTGTCTGGTTTGTGTCGCATCCATCCGAGTTGGAGAGCAGGGTGTTTCTAGCCTACTCCCTGGAACGCTGGATTTTGATCCTTGCAACAGCAGTGATCATTTTTGGTTTTTTATTTTTACTGTGGGCTATCAAATTTAGAACCGGACGGGTAGAGGGCTTGATTAAGTTTTTTGAGCAACCCAAGCAGGCAGGCAGGTTGCTGGTTTCCGTCACATTCATTTTTGTTCTTACAGCAGGCTTGATGATATGGCTACCTCGTAATGAATTTACCCAACCCTACTATGCCAGGTTAATACCCCTGCTTTTGTGGGGAATGGCAATTGCGGCGCAGGTGTGGATTTTTTTGACCGCGCTTATGAGGCAGAGCGTTGCCCAAACTTTTAAAGATTTCTTCCCTGTGGAAGGGGAAAGGCAAATTTATCCAATAAGGGCTACCAACAAATATCTATTCCTGGTTTTAATAGGGATTTCTTTCGTTTACCTGGTTTTGCAGATCAAGAGCTACCTCGATGTCCGCGAAGCCGTTCTGATCGGAGATAGCTGGAGCTATCTATATGGGGCCAGTTTAGACTTAAACGATCCGGCTTTCTTTTCAGAGAGACGCCCCTGGGGGATTCTGCTTATTTATAAAATCCTGGGAAACTCGCAAACAGCGATCGAGATTTTTCAACTTTCACTATCTACGGTTGCATGGCTGTGGTTGTCCTGGACGTTTGTCAGGTCGCTTAAAAATCAATGGATCAAATTGACAGGTTTCGTCGTGACCCTGGGTTTTAGCCTGTCACCTACTGTCCAGTTGTGGAACCATACTGTGTTGAGTGAATCCCTTTCCATTTCACTGCTGGTTTTAATTTTGGCTGTGTTTGTCCAGTTATCCCAACAATGGAAGTGGCGTTATCTGTTTTGGTTGATCTTATTCTTTGTACTCTGGATGAGCTTCCGTGAAGCAAATGCCTATATTGCTTTATTGGTAGCTTTTGCGCTCCTAATCATGGGATTTGCTCGACAGACGTTCAGAGCCTACTGGTGGCTGTCTTTTTTCATCGGTGTGGCCTTCCTGGTCAACTACCAGCTATCCTCGGCATATGGACTGCCGCGTTGGGCCCTGCCTCTGGCGGAAGTGATCACACACCGGATTTTGCCCGATCAGGAATACCTGGAATATTTCTCAGATAATGGAATGCCAGTGACTCCCGAACTGATGGCGCTTAGCGGTAAAAATGCTAACAGCGACAACTATGCAATTATCAATGATAGTAAACTCAAAAGATTCTCGAGATGGCTTTTCAATGACGCGAGGGATGTATATGTCAAGTTTTTGCTAACGCACCCGGGGTATACGATCAAGTCTCCGTTGGCGGATATCAAGGCCCTGCTTGGATACAATTACCTTGAGGGATTCCACCTACCTGATTACACCCCCGCACTGCCATCACGGGTCAACGACTTGTTTTATCCTGTAGAGTGGTTTTGGCCCTATTTGTGGGTATCTCTTCTTGCTGCCGGGTTTATACTTGCAGCCAACCTGCGCACAAAAAAAAGAGTCTACTGGATCATCGTAGTATTTCTGCTTCTCTCGCTTCCGCAACTGTATTTGATCTGGCATGGAGATGCCCTCGATGTAGAGAGACATGCAGTGGTCATGAATATCCAATTCCATCTGGGCCTTTTGTGGTTGGCGATCTTCCACATCGATACGGTATTTACAAATACGCCTCGCTAGGGCAATCGCATCTAAATTCAATGATCCGGCGGTTTCTTTGATCAAAATTGAT
>CAZLOC010000345.1:0-4353 GCA_964560935.1 uncultured Anaerolineaceae bacterium
CAGTGTCAAATCTTGTCTGAGGCCGACAAACAAATTATCCACAAAGAGAGCATTCGCATCCTTGAAGAGGTCGGTGCCTTATTCCATAGCCGGAAGGCATGCCAGATTCTTGAAAGGAATGGCGCAAAAGTAGACAGGGAAACCCGAATCGCCCGCATTCCTGAAGAACTGGTAGACCAGGCCTTGGCATCCGCTCCAAAGTCATTCACGCTGGGAGGGCGAGTCCCAGAAAATGACTTCGCTTTGCCATCTTCCTACAGCGGCTACGTGCTGGACAACGGCGGCATCTACATCCGGGATTTCAAAACCGGTGGCCGCCGGATCACGAGTTTTCAGGACAACATCGACCTGCTACGCGTCTACAACGAGATGCAGTTTGCGGCCTTGGTCTGGCCCACCACGGTGCATGAATTTGACCCCCGGTCTGCTACCGTCAAAACGACGATCGCTTCCTTCAAGTACACCTCGCTACACATTCAAGATGAGTTAGAAACTCCCGAACATGTCCCTTTTATGCTCGAGGCGCTCGAAGCCATCCTTGGTAGTGCAGACACGGTTAGAGAAAGGAAAATATATTCCGTGGTCTACTGTACCCTACCTCCATTAGGGCACGAAGGTCATATGTCTGATGCCTATCTGGAACTGCTGGACTATGATGTGCCTATCTGTGTCTATCCGATGCCTTGCACCGGGTCCACCGGCCCGGCCAGCCTGTTTTCCAACATCGCCATGGCCAACGCCGAAGCGCTATCCGCGTTGGTACTTTTTCAATTGGCCAAACCGGGCACACCGATCATCCTGGGCGATGCCCCTGGTAGCACGAACTTTCGCACTGGCAGTTTTTTAGAAGGTTCCCCCGAAATGGTTTTGCAGGCTGGCGCAACTGGCGAAATGGCGAAGTTCTACGGCCTGCCCAATGAGCAATCCGGCTGCTTGACGGATGCCAAAGAGCACGGTCCGCAGGCCGTCATGGAAAAAATGGTCACCACTCTGCCCCTCGTTCTCAACGGCACGGACCTGATCCAAGGCCCTGGCGCGTTGGATACCAGCAACATGATGTCGCTGGAGCAGATCGTGGTGGATGACGAGATCGCACGCATGTGCCGGCGCCTCAAGGATGGGGTGGATATATCACCGGAAAAGAACTATTTCGATGATATCGTAGCAGTTGGGCCCGGCGGGCATTTCCTGGGTCAACGCAACACCCGCAATGCAACCCGTAGCGGTGAATTTGTCACACCTGCGCTGGCCGACCGTAGCCCATTCAACCAGTGGGCTGCGCTGGGTCGCCCGGATCTGTATGACAAAGCCAGAAGCAAAGTGGAAGAGATCCTCGCCAGTCCACAGAAGAATCCCCTGCCTGATAATGTCATCGGCAAGCTGGAAGACATCATGCGTAAAGCGGATGATGTACTCACACGAGCGTAGGTGTCCTTTCTTCAGGTAAGTGTATTCAGAGACGCAGATAAACGTTGAATAAAATCTGCGCCGTCAGCGTGAATCAGCGTCCCCATTTAAAATCCTGTTCATCATCGTTTATCTCTGGTAAAGTTTCCCCATGCCCACCGAAAAAGAAGTCTACGAAAATCACGCCGACCAATACGAACGCCTGATCCGGCGCGAAGACTACCAGAACAACATCCTGTCTGCCATCGAGGACTATTGCCCACTCGATGGACTGGATGTGGTCGAACTCGGCGCAGGGACGGGCCGCCTGACGCGTCTGCTCGCCCCCCGCGTGCGTTCCATCAAAGCCTTCGATGCCTCTGCACACATGCTGGAAGTTGCTGAGAAATCTCTGCGCGAGATGGTGCTTACGAACTGGCAAACTGGCATGGCTGACCATCGTCAGGTTCCGCTAGCAGATAAGAGCGCGGACCTGGTCATTTCAGGCTGGAGTTTCTGTTATCTGGCTGTCTGGGGTGGCGCGGATTGGCAATCCGCGTTACAGGATGGCTTAAACGAAATCCAGCGCATCCTGCGCCCGGGCGGAATGGTCATCATCATCGAATCTTTGGGCACGGGCACGGAGAAGCCTCATCCGCCGGAGCATCTGGGGGCGTATTTCGACTGGTTAGCGGAGGCCCCCTTCGGGGATGATACAGGCTTCGAACGCGGTTGGACGCGCAGTGACTACCGTTTTGAGTCCATCGAGGAGGCCGTCGAACTGTCCACATTTTTCTTTGGCGAGGAGATGGGTCAGCAAGTCCGCGAGAAGAATTGGGTCATCCTGCCCGAATGCACGGGCGTCTGGTGGAAGAGCGGGTAAAATCGGATCATGTTTGATCTCACCAACTGTCGCTTTGCTTTTCTGGATTTGGAGACCACTGGCCTTTCGCCCTGGTTCGGCGATCGGATTTGCGAGGTGGGCATCGTGCTGACCGAGGGGAAACGCATCAAGGGGACGTTCGAGACGCTTGTGAACCCGGGACGGGAACTCTCGCCTGCGGCGGCCAGCACCAACGGTCTGACGGACGCCGAGCTTGCTACTGCACCCCCATTCGAAGCTGTGGCCGACGAGTTGACCGCCCACCTGCGCGACGCGGTGGTGGTCTGCCACAATGCGCAGTTCGACCTGCAATTCCTGGATAGCGAATTCCGCCGCATCGGACGGGAAGTGCAAATCCCCAACCTGATCGATACGCTGACCATCGCGCGCGCGCGCTTCGACCTGCCGTCGAACACGCTGCTCTCGATTGCGGAGGCCTTCCACGTGCCGATGGACGTCTCGCACCGCGCACTGGCCGATGCACTGACCGACCGGGGCATCTTCTTCGGCATGCTGGACGCCATCCAGCCGCCCAGCGGGGCACTGGATGATTTCATCGGTATCTACAATTCCCCGGCCTGGCCCAATGACGGGGTGCAACTACCCACCGAATTGAGCGAGGCCATCCAGAGTGGCAAACGCTTGCGTATCGCCTATGTGGATGGCAAGGGCAAGCGCAGCAAACGCTGGATCACGCCCTATCAGGTGGTTGGGCTGGCGGATTATCTCTACCTGCGTGCGCATTGCCACTTGCGGGACGCCGAGCGCAGCTTCCGCCTGGACCGTATCGTCGAGATCGGGGTCGAGGTCTAGTGTGGGTTATTTGCTGCTGGAGGGCGGCGCGGAGTTCGGCGGCGCGATGCGCGAGCCGGACCTGCGCGCCATCCAACTGGCTGGCGGACCAGATGCGCCCATCCGCATCCTCCCGACCGCCGCCGCGCCAGACAACAACCACGTCCGCGCCGGGAACAACGGCGTGCGCTGGTTCCAGAGCCTGGGCGCGCGGGAAGTGGAGTCCCTGCCATTGATCGACAAGTCCAACGCAAACGATTCTCAAATTGCGGATGCTCTCCGCGCGGCGAAGTTGATCTATCTGCTAGGCGGATTCACGCACTATTTGGGCCAAACGCTGCTGGGCAGCAAAGCCTGGGACGCTGTGCTGGAAGCCTGGGAGAACGGCGCGGTCATCGCCGGTTCCAGTGCCGGGGCAATGGTATTGTGTGAGCATTATTACGATCCGGGTAGAAGAAAAGTGGAGCATGGATTGAACCTGGTGTCAAACGCCTGCGTTCTGCCGCATCACAATACGTTTGGGAAGAACTGGGCGGATAGGTTGAAAGCATTATTGCCCGGTGTAGTTTTACTTGGGATCGATGAATATACGGGTATGTTAATGGAGGCTGGAGAATGGACTGTGTATGGCGGCGGCGGGGTGACGGTGTATCGAGGGGATGAAGTCAAGCGGTATGAGAACGGGCAAAGGTTTGTGCTGGATTAAGAAAAAGGCACGATAACAAAAATGAAGCCTGTCCTCGCAATCCCCTTCGTTGACCCTGACGGGTCGATTTTCCCCCATTTACAGGCCATTTTACCTGATTTGAAACAACACTTTGATAGGGCATTTCTGACCATCCCAAAAATCACGCAAGAGGGACAGCCAGAGAACCTCCACTTGCTGAAAGGCGATGACTTTTTCGAACTCTTTCCCATAAATTCGGAAGGACCCGTTGGAGACCACTTTGCTTTTCTCTACCGCCAGACGGCATCCGCGGCGCATCCCGAGCAAATTGTGCATCTCTGTTTTATAGACCGCCTGGCATTTGCTTTGCGTACAGGGTATCGTGAGCAGTTCCTTGCGGATGTTGATGGTTTGAGTCAAGAGCATTTGCCCTTGATCTTTCACCGTTCTGAAAAGGCCTGGGCGACACACCCGGTAAATTATTTCGAGCTCGAATCCTTTGTAACACACATAGGGCAAACTCTCTTCGGACAATCATTGGATTACGGTTGGTGCCACTTTGTCATCCAGGCAGGACAATTACAGGAAATCATGTCGCTGACCAAAAAACACGACTTGAGCATGG
>CAZLOC010000346.1:0-4326 GCA_964560935.1 uncultured Anaerolineaceae bacterium
CGGCGGCTGGAGCAATAGTTTCTCTCATACGCCCAGAGACACCTCCAGGCTAAGTTTACCAGCTTCGACTGCATCTAGCATATTGATGCGACGCTGGAGATAAGGTGAATAGTATCCGGCATATTGTTCCCTCAAATCCGGGCGCTTCCAGTCTTCCCCTGTGATGTTTCCGCGACAGTTCTCTGATCCACAAGAGCAGATGAATTCGTCATAGGGCGAGCCATCACACATGGCGTAATCGAAGCAGACCTCTTCCCCGGGTTCGATATCACGCATGGCAACCAGGGCTATCTGACCGCTGAAGCCTGCGTTGGGATCGCAGGAATGATTGAAGTAGTCTGATGACTCCAGCGGCTCGGGTTGCAGCATGTACAGCCCTTCCTCGATCTGAAGCACGCGTTGTGTGAAGTGGGGCAACTCGGGGTCAAGCTCTGACTCGGCGAGGATGCGCCCGCCCCATAAAACTAAAAGTTCGCCATTGCCGACTGGCTCATGGGCGAATACACCCATTCCGCCTTTTTCCGGCAGGGGCCTGGCCTCCAGTTTCGGAGATAGATGGGAATGAAATTGACCGGTCACTACATAATCCTCCAAAGGGGTTTTATACCGGCTATGCCGGTAGATTTTTCTCGCAGCCAGATAATCCGTCTCGGAACGGATTAACAACACTCGCCGCCCTCCGAGGGAATCCCTCAAAAAGCGGCGGTTTGTGCAGAACGCTGCACCGATGAGACGGGTGCTCTCACCGCGAGTCCGTAGATTTTACTATTTTGTATCCCATATTTCAAGGATTGCGATGTTAACAAATTGATAAAAGAGGCAAACAAGAATCTTTCTTTTTAAGCCGTTTCTCGCGTTTCGTCCTCTGATTGCACTAATAACAGCTGCCCGGCCGTATCAATTTCCTGGTTCAATGGGAATCACCGTGGTAAAGCAGCGTATCTGGCAGTGCGGCGTAAGTCGGATTGGCAATCCGACCTACTGCTGGCGGTGTTGCAGGTCATAATGATCGCGGCGCACCGCGTCTGTATACTGCCTGCAGGGGAAATCCCAGTTCCAGGAGCGTATGCCGCACAATTTCGAGGCTGCCTTCCAATTCGGAGTGGATTACATCTTGGACGCCGAGTTGCGCGAGTCGCCTTGTCCCTTCTTCGGATGTTACGCTGCCGCCAGCGCCACCAGGGCGCGGAAGGCGTTGTAAGCCGTGAGCATATCCGGCAGGGACAGCGAGACGCAGGTGCCATCACGCTCAGCCTCCGGCATGCGCATGGCCTGGTCAGCCATGGCGGAATTGAAGAACTCCACCGACAGCAGCACCGGCTCCTCCAATACGAACGGCGCGGGCGCCTTGCGCTTGGCCAGCTTGCCCACCGCGCGCGTAGCGGCCTTCTGGATCATGCCCTGCGCGACCTTGGGCGGCAGGCATTCGGCGGAATAGCGAGCCGTGGCATGTTTGACCACCACCGCCTCCACATTCCCCAGCAACTCGACCGTTTGAGCGCAGGCCGTCTGGTCGCCGGTGACCATCAGCACCGGCACGTCGAAGTGACCGGCCACCGCCGCATTGAGGCCATACTCCCCCACCAGGATGTCGTTCAGCCAGACGTTGGCAACCGTCCTGGATGACCAGGTGTGATCGAGGATGCCTTCCGGCGAACCGGCGCGGGCGTGATAGCCAACGTAGATCACGCCGTCCACTTCGTCCACGCCCTGCATCATCGAAAGGGGCGAGGGCGCGCCCGTATTAAGCGAGGCGCGAGGGTCCAGTTCCTCGACCAGGATGTTCGACCCGTAGGCGTGACCGTCGGTGACCAGGACTTCCTTCGCGCCCGCGTCGAACGCGCCGCGCACGGCCGCGTTGACATCTTCGGTCATGAGGCGGCGGAAGCGGGGATATTCGACATGCCCCGGTGTGACCTGGTCCCAGGTGGTCACGCCGGAGATGCCTTCCATGTCGGCGGCAATGAGGATTTTCATGGGAGCCTCCCTGAGAGAGTGTCTGAAAAGTCTTCTTTCTCACCACGAAGGCACAAAGCCACAAAGACTCAAAGAAAAAAGTTTAGCGACTTCGGGCCTTGGTGATTTGGTGGTAAGGTTTTCAAACACTCACTGAATGAAATGATTAGCTGTGCTGGCTCCCATTATAACGGCTGGCTTAGCTGGCTTCCAGTAACTCCTTCAACTTTTGTCCACTCTCCTCCAGGTTCTTTTCGAGCTGGCTGCTGACCATCCCTTGCGCCACTTTGAAAAAGCCAGTTGGCTCCCCTTCGATATGTGTGGTCATCTTCGCGCCACCGTTCGCAGCCTCGAACGTGACCGTCATCTCGTAAGGTACTGGCCCTTTGACCACTTTTGCGCCCCATTTTGCATTGGGCACGAACGTGGCTATTTCCAAAGTGGTCTTCATCTCCTGGCCCATGAACTTGCGCACTTCCGTATAACGTGAGCCAACTGTATTAACCGGACCCTCTTCCTGCTGCACAGCTTCCACGCCAACCTGCCATTTGGTGGTGTTGTCACTGTTCGTTACAAAGGCAAACACATCCGCCACTGATTTGTTGATCATAACTGATTTTTCAACTGTAATCATGGTTTATCTCCTTAATCTGGGAATGAAAACCGACAATTCATTTTACTACTGTTTTTGGAGATTATTTGTCTGAATTAAGCAATGTATTCTTGTCGTGCGAACCTAGCGGGAGAGCCGCAGAAAAGTTGGTTGCAAGCGATTACAAAGACTTAAAAACAAGTATAATTTTACAAAAGGCTTATTGACTTTAGCGGTTGAAAACATATCACCTCTCCAGGAGAGCGCCATGGAACACGCCTTAGCCAACCTTCCCCTGCTGGATTGCCATATCCATTTCGGGCACCCAAATTACCTAGCGGGTTTGATCAACATCCTGGATGAACAGGCAGTGGGAAAATTCAACATTGTTTGCACGCCCCATCGCGCGCGTCTGAGCCTGGTGCCAGATGCGCTTTTGGTTAAATCCCACCACCCAGGACGGGCTTACGTCTTCGGAGGGTTGGACATCTCCCCGCTGTTCATGGCGCCCGAGTCCTGTGGGGCCCTGTTCGCGGCTTATGTGGACCAGTTGCTCGATATGGGCTGTGACGGGATCAAGATGATCGAGGGGAAACCCGAGATACGCAAAATGTTACCCATTCCTCCGTTCGACAGCCCGGCCTACGAACCCTACTGGGCAGTGCTGGAGGAGCGCGGCGCGCCGCTCCTCTTCCATGTCAACGACCCGGAAGAATTCTGGGATCCTCAGTTGATCCCGGACTGGGCGCGAGCGCAGGGCTGGTTCTATGGCGATGGCAGCTTCATCAACAACGAAGATCAGTACATTGAGGTACTCAACGTGCTGGAACGCCACCCGAAGCTGAAGGTCATCTTTGCGCATTTCTTCTTCCTGTCTGCCCAGCTGCCGCGCCTGGCCGAACTCCTGGAGCGCTTCCCGAACATGTGCGTCGACCTGACGCCCGGCATCGAGATGTACCACAACTTCAGCCGGGACCCGGGGGCTGCCCGGGATTTCTTCTTGAAGTACCAGGAGCGCATCCTGTTCGGGACCGACATCGGCGCGAAAGCGCTGCTGTCCACGCCGGAACTGGGGATCGAGGCGGACGAGAGCGCGGTGCGCATCCAGGTGGTGCGCAGGTTCCTGGAGGAAGAGGGAACGTTCCAATTGGATGTCGACAGCGGCTTCCTGTTCGGGCGCTTCAGCGGTCCCTTCCACGGCCTGGGCCTGCCGGAGGGTGTGCTGAAAAAGATCTATTCCCAAAACTTCGAGCGTATGGCTGGCAGCCAACCCGGGGCGCTGAACCCCGAAGCGATCAGCGCAGAGTGCGAACGCCTGGGGGCGTTGATCCCGATGATGGGCGCGGCCCAGCCGGATGCGCCCATGGATCTGTCTGTCGTCAACATGGTGAAGGAGCATTTTCACAAAACCGGTGGTCGAGTAGCCCCGAATGTACTATGAGGGGCGTATCGAGACCACCACATTTTCATGAAATATCTCATTTGCATATACTTGTTGGTCTCGATATGGCGGACGAACACCGCCTACTCGACCAACGGATTACTGTATTGAGGAGAGAGACATGAAAACCATCAAGAAGTGGCAGGAGCCAATCTATGCCATCGGCGGGTTCGGGCCGGGATTCCTGTACCAGGTAGTCCTGACCTACCTGCTCTACTACTATCGCCCGGCGCAGTCCCGCATCGAAACCGGCGCGCTGGTGTTCGCCCCGGCTGCCGCTTACGCGCTCGGCATGCTGGTCGCGCGTATCCTGGATGGCGTGGTGGACATCCCGATC
>CAZLOC010000347.1:0-4286 GCA_964560935.1 uncultured Anaerolineaceae bacterium
ATGTTTAGTTAATTTTTCTCAATAAACAGTTTCAGGACCCATCCAGTTTGACCAGTACCCAAGACCTTTACCTTACAAAGGGCATAGGGCATACCTGCATCGATAAATTTATCACAAAACAATGTCGTTCTGTCATCCGCTGGCACTAAAATTGCTCCAGCTGACAACACTGCGACCTGATCTGCATCTATTTCAAGAGCTGAATAAAGACCGGTGGATTCGGTTACTTTATATGTCGGTGCAGCAGCATTTATTTCATTTTGGCTTTGTCCACAAGCGGAAAGCAACATTGAAAAAAACGTAATACCAATAATAAGAACGCACAACTTTTTCATTTTATCTCTCTCCGGTGTATCTAATTTCTTCAATAGTAGCAAAAATCAACCGCCTAAACATCTGTCATTTGTCATCAATCAATTAGCTGACCATTATGCGGGGGTGCTACCCTTGCCCGTTATGGTAAGTGCGCGTACAATACGACGCGTGCCCCGCATGGGGTACGCGCACATGACTTTTAAAAAAACACCCATAACGGGCGCTATATAAACAGCTGCGCGGGGACGTGGCGGAACTGGCAGACGCGCATGACTTAGGATCATGTGCCGCAAGGCGTGAGGGTTCAAGTCCCTCCGTCCCCACAGTAATAATAAAAACCCTAAAGGTTTGGCCCCTACGGGGTGCTTCCCTCTTCGGGGACGATGCGCGAAAACCTTTAGGGTTTCCGGAGGATAACTTTGAAAATCGAAAAGCAGCTTTTAGACGACCACCAGATGCAACTGACCGTTGAAGTCGAAGCCGAACTTATGGAAGCCAGCAAGCGCCGCGCTGCGCGTCAAATCGCCCAGCGCGGCAAGATCCCCGGCTTCCGTCCTGGCAAGGCCCCCTACGATGTTATCGTCCGTAATTACGGCGAAGCGGCCATCGTAGAGCAGGCCATGGATATATTGGTTGATGACATCTACCCCAAAGTATTGGCAGAGGCTGAGATCAAACCGGCTGCAGCGGGTTCCCTGGAAAAGATCGAAGAGTTGGACCCACCCAAACTGACCTTCCGCGTGCCCCTTGCTCCCGAAATTGATCTGGGCGATTACCGCTCGATTCGTCTACCGTACAAGTATTCTGCTCCCGGTAAAAAGGAACTCGATGCGGCCCTGGATGAATTCCGTCGCATGTATGCCACAACTGAGACCGTGGAACGCGCAGTTGAGATTGACGATTATGTGCTGGTAGACGTCAAAGGTGAACGCGCCAAACCCAAGGAGGAAGAAGACCGCGCGGCAGCTCTTTCCCGTAGCGGATATGCGCTGGTCGTCCGCAAGGAGGCCAGGGACGACGAATGGCCCTACCCCGGTTTTTCGAAAGACCTGGTTGGCATGAACCCCGGCGAAAGCAAAACCGTCAAGCACAAATTCCCCAAAGATGATCCGGACGAATCGGTGCGTGGCGAAACGGTCAACTTCGAAGTGAGCATGAATACCGTGCGCAGCATGACCTTGCCCGAACTGGATGACGAACTGGCCAAGATGACCGGTCAATATGAAACGTTCGAAGAACTGAAAGAGACGCTTCAAAAGGACCTGGAAGCCCGTTCCAAGGCTGAATATGATGACGAATACTACCTTGAATTGATCGACAAGATCAAGGCCGGCGCGACCATCAAGTATCCGCCACAGGTAGTGGAACACGAGGCCGAGCATGTGGTAGACGATCTACGCCAGCGTCTGTCGCAACAGGGACTCGACCTGGAAACCTACTTCAAAATGCGCCAGACCACGCAGGAGCAGTTTTTGGAAGAAGAAGCCAAACCGGTCGCTATCAAGCGCCTGGAGCGGTCGCTCATCCTGGAACAGCTGGCGCGTGGAGAGAAAATCGAAGTAGACGATAGCTCCCTGCAAAATGAATTCGGCCAGACGCTGACAGAGTTGCAATACCAGGGCATGGATTTGAGCAAGATGCGCGGCGGCAAGCGCAGCCAACAGCAGATGGCAGAAGCCATTGCGATGGAATCGGCTAACCGTCTGATCACGCGTCGCACGCTGGAACGCATCAAGGCCATTGCTACAGGCGAGTACAAACCGGAAGAGGCTGAAGCTGAGGAGAAACCCAAGAAGACCTCGGCAGGCAAGAACGCTGCCCTGAGCAAGTCGAAGGGGTCTGGGAAGAGCGTAGAGAAAAAGGCTGAAGGAGAGACAAAGGCTAAGAAGTCTGCATCGACAAAATCAGCAGAGACCAAGCCCAAGTCCGCAAGCAAAAAAGCAACGAACAAAAAAGCCGAAACCGAGTAAGCGGACCGGGGCTACCCCGATAAATTTCATTGGCAAAATTAACAAATTTCCAACAGTATTCGGGTATGATTGCCGCAGGAATTTTAAGGAGAAACCCATGATACCTAACTTCACAAATGTCTACCCCGGCGTTCATGAAACGACACCTTACGGCGATCGCGAAGTCAGCGTATTCAGCCGTTTGATGAAAGAACGCATTATCTTCCTGGGCACACCCATCGACGATCAGGTTGCCAATGTGATCGTGGCCCAATTGT
This sequence comes from uncultured Anaerolineaceae bacterium, assembly GCA_964560935.1. Classification (GTDB taxonomy): domain Bacteria; phylum Chloroflexota; class Anaerolineae; order Anaerolineales; family Villigracilaceae; genus JAABUE01. Next base: position 2,543 of record CAZLOC010000347.1, read on the forward strand.
TGTTCTTGAATCACGAAGACCCTGAAAAAGAAATCCAGATGTACATTAATTCCCCGGGCGGCGTCATCTATGCCGGGCTGGCGATCTACGACACGATGCAGATGATCTCGAACCCGATCAGCACCGTAGCCGTGGGCGTGACCGCTTCCTTCGGGACCGTTCTGCTGACCGCCGGGACGAAAGGCCGTCGCTATGCGCTACCGAACGCCACCATTCACCTGCACCAGCCGCTGGGCGGCGCCCAGGGCCAGGCCACGGATATCGAAATCCAGGCCAAGCAGATCTTGCGCCTGAAGGCCCTGCTGACAGGCATCCTGGCCAAGCATACTGGAAAGTCGGAGGAAGATATCGAACACGATTCCGACCGAGATTTCTATCTGGATGCCCAAGGCGCAGTTGACTATGGCGTAGTAGATCAGGTTCTGGGTGTACCTGAAAAAGTAAAAGAGTAAACTGTATTTTACAGACCAGCTTGTCAGGTGGCAGTCACTTTGCATGTGACTGCCACCTTTTTTTATTTTTTCTATAAAACGCGCTGGTGGAGATGTTCGTAAAAAAGCCAGCGCCCAAGCGCTTCTTCGGCCAGGATTGTTAAAAAGATCGGGATGACTATCCACCTCCCCACTGAGTTCGGAACAAGATATATCCCCACTATCCCAACCAAACCCAGCCCGATCAGACCAAGCCTGAGCCTGCGTGCCGTTTTATAAGCTTGATTCCGTTCTGCAAACGCCAGCAGTAACGCGACGATCAAACCGATGGCTACAACCAGAACCATGAGCGGCTCTCCAGCTTTGGGAGCAGCTACACAAACATCAACGACTTCCAACCCAAGCCCGCCCAACAATATGGCGCTGACGATAAAGGCCAGCAACGTCCGGTTCGTATCCCAGGCCGGGACGCTGCGCAGCCGGTACACCTGCGCCATGCTGTAGACCAGTCCGATTCCGCAAAGCGCCAACGGCAGTTTTCCCATCCCCGGCATCGCCAGGGAGACGAGCCAACTTCCCCCGAATAGCCCGAACACCAGGATCTCACGACTGAGCCAGGATTTCTTGAGATGGTTCAACGCCCGCCACGCATTCAACGGCGCACCGAGATGGAACACAGACACCAACGCGCCAACGCTAATCAACCCACCAATTATGACAAGCAATGACATAGAGAGTGGCCCTGAGAAGAACGAAAATACCGCCATCCCTGCTGCCATTTGACCCAGCAATGTAAAAGCGACGAGGGGCAGTTCGCTCGATGCGTACAGTGCGTCGCACCAGACCTTTGAGATAGTGTTTGTTAAACGAGCAATCTTTTCGCCTGAAAGCTTCCGGTTAAATAAGGTGCGACGCACCCTTGCCTGGGGTTTAACCTCCTCCCTGTTGGAAACCACTTTCTCCAGCCCATTGACCATACCGGCATGGGATATTATCGCCAGGTGTGGCTCGGTGCGCGAGTACTCCGGCAAGGGAAAAGGATGCTCTACCGCGGGTAATTCCCACAATAGCTTTTTACCGTCCACCGTCCACGGTCTATCGTCCACGGTCACGAAGTCCAGCACCCGCAACGGACAGGCCGCCACGCAAGATGGGGGCAAGCCTGCGTCGATATGATCGAAGCAGAAATTGCACTTGGTCATGTGACCGGCTTCGGGGTTGTACTGCGGCGCGGCGTAGGGACACGCCCACGAACAGTAACCACAGCCCATGCATTTGGATTCGTCGATGTAGACAATCCCATCTTCGCGGAT
>CAZLOC010000348.1:0-4274 GCA_964560935.1 uncultured Anaerolineaceae bacterium
AAATTCTCGGGCGTGACCATGTTCTTCAACATCGGCGAGTGGGACCTGGAAGAGTAGAAGCGTACAAGGTGCCAATATGAGTGGGCCGGGATTACTCCCGGCCCACTCAAAACGGACAGGAAAGGACTTTCGATGGGCCGTTATATCCTCAAACGCCTCCTGCAGGGCATCCCCTTATTATTTTTTGTTAGCCTGATCTTATTCTTGCTGATGATGAACATGGGAGACCCGGTGGCTACGATGGGGGGGCGACGGGTAACGCGTTCATCGGATTATGAACGCCTCCGACGCCAACTGGGTCTGGATAAACCAATCTACATACAATACCTGTACTGGTTGATTGGGAATGACTGGGCGAAGACGGACCTGGACGGGGATGGCATTGCAGAGACACCCGGTACCCGCCATGGAATCCTGCGCGGGGATTTCGGTACTTCGCTGCTCGCCCGTAAACCTGTCTTGGAAGTTATCGGTGAGCGCCTGCCGAATACGCTCATGCTGATGGTGGCTTCTGAGTTTGTGATCATTCTTGGTTCTCTGCTGGTGGGAATCTATTCTGCCCTGCGGCAGTATTCTTTTATGGATAACTTGTTAACAGCCATTTTATTTATTGCCTACTCGATGCCGATCTTTTTTATTGCATTGATCTCCATGTATGTTTTTTCAGTACTCTTCAAACGCTGGGGGCTGCCATACCTGCCAACGGTCGGCATGTTCGACCCACAGGCAGGCAGGACGACAGCCCAGGTGCTCTGGCATATGGTTTTGCCCGTGTTGAGCATTTCCTTGATCAGTTTTGCTGCCTACAGTCGCTATATTCGCAGCACCATGCTGGAAGTAATGAGCCAAGATTATATCCGCACAGCCAAATCCAAAGGACTGCCAGGCCGCGAGGTTGTTTTTATCCATGCCTTGAAGAATGCCTCGCTCCCCATCGTGACCGTCATCGGGCTGGACCTGCCACTCTTGTTGGGAGGTGCGGTCGTGACCGAACGCATTTTCGCCTGGCCCGGCATGGGCCGCCTGTTTCTCGATCACGTGGACCGTGCCGACCTGCCGGTTGTCATGGGCATCTTGATGTTGATTGCCGTTGCAGTGGTGGTCTTCCAGATCATCACCGATGTCGTCTATGCCTGGCTCGACCCGCGTATCCGTTACGAAAAGTAGACCGACATGCAGACAACCCCACTTCCCGGGCAAGTTGCTATACTACTTGCCGACGAACTCGAGACGCCGCCCCTCAGCCTTGGGCAACTGGCCTGGCGGCGCTTCCGCCGCCACAAGATGGCCATGTTCGGCGCTCTGATACTCATTCTCTTGGTCGTCTATTCCTTCGGTGGCGCATTCATCTTGCCGGAGAGTTATGCCAACTTTGCTGCCACTCCCCTGCGCCTGACACCGCCTTCGACCGAGCATCCTTTTGGCACAGACACCATCGGCCGAGACGTGCTTGCGCGCACGATCTACGGTGGACAGATTTCCCTGATCATCGGCTTACTAGCTGTGCTGATCGAGAACATCATTGGTATCACGATAGGGGCGCTGGCCGGTTATTACGGTGGCATTATCGATAGTATCCTGATGCGCATGACCGAGGCTATGCTTAACATCCCGGAGATTTTCTTGCTGATCGTGATGGCCAAGTTCTTTGGCGGGAAGATCCCCGAAATTTTCTTGTTCGGCCGGGAGTTTAGCGGTAGTGTGGTTGTCATTGTGGTGATTATCGGTCTGACTTCCTGGATGTACCTGGCTCGCATCGTGCGAGCGGAGTTCCTGTCGTTGAAAGAGAACGATTTCGTACTTGCGGCGCGTGCTACTGGCACATCGAACGCCGAGATCATCTTCCGCCACATCCTACCCAACAGCATCGCCCCCATTATCGTTTCGGCAACGCTCGGCGTTGCCAACGCCATCCTGGCCGAGGCTTACATCAGTTTCCTTGGCCTGGGCGTCCAGCCGCCAACTGCTACGTGGGGCAACATGCTCGACGGCGCAAACAACTACCTGGAATCAGCACCCTGGTTGTGGTTCTTTCCTGGCCTGTTGATCTTGTTGACCGTGCTCAGCATCAACTTCCTGGGCGACGGCTTGCGCGATGCCATTGACCCTCGCAGCCGGACCGTGTAACAGGGAAGGGTAGACATGACCGAACCATTGTTAATTGTCTCCGACCTCAAAACCCGTTTTCATACTCCCGAGGGGACGGTCTATGCTGTCAACGGGGTGTCGTTCCACATCAAAGAAGGCGAGACCCTGGCGGTCGTCGGTGAGAGCGGCTGTGGCAAGTCTGTCACCATGATGTCTCTCTTGCAGCTCATCCCCACCCCGCCGGGCGAGATCACTGGCGGGCCGGTTCTTTATCGCGGTTACGACTTGCTCAAGGCCACCGAAGCCGAAATGGAAGATGTGCGCGGTAAGGAAATCGCTATGATCTTTCAGGATCCGATGACCTCGCTCAATCCCGTGCTGACGATTGGGAAACAAATCACCGAAACGCTGGTTACGCACCTGCCCATCGAGAAGGATGCGGCGGAAAAGAGAGCGGTGGAATTGCTGGAGCAGGTTGGCATCCCGGGAGCAGCGCGCCGCCTGCATGATTATCCACATCAGTTCTCAGGCGGGATGCGCCAGCGCGTTATGATTGCCATGGCGCTGGCCTGCGTTCCCAGCCTGCTGATCGCCGATGAACCGACCACCGCTCTGGATGTCACCATCCAAGCCCAGATCCTGGAACTGGTCGCCAGTCTGCGTGACAAACTGCACATGGCGATTATCTGGATCTCACATGACCTGGGTGTGGTTGCCGGTTTGGCTGACCGGGTCATCGTCATGTATGCCGGTTTTATTGTGGAAGAAGCCAGCGTGGATGATCTGTACGAAGATCCACGTCATCCTTATACCCTGGCCTTGCTGGCCGCTCTGCCGCGCGTGGACCGCCGTCGCGATCGCCGCCTGAAATCCATCCCCGGAGCGCCACCCAGCTTGTTGGTAGAACCGCATGGCTGTCCTTTTGCGCCGCGCTGCGAGTTTGTCCTGGAGCGCTGTAAGTCCGAAAACCCACCCCTGAAGACGGTGCAGGGAACACATACTGCTGCCTGCTGGGTCGACGTGACCACCGGAGCGCCGCGATGATCCCATCTCAGCCTGAAAACCGTAACCTGCCGCTCGTTAGCGTTGAAAATCTGAAGAAGCACTTCCCGGTATCACAGGGGCTGGTCATCAAACAAAAAGTAGGTAGCGTCCGCGCTGTGGACGGAATTTCGTTCACAATCGATCGTGGTGAGACCCTGGGCCTGGTTGGTGAGAGCGGCTGCGGCAAGACGACTGCCGGGCGCACCCTGCTAGGCCTGTATCCGGCCACATCTGGCACGGCGACTCTCGATGGAGCGGACATCTGCACCGCCAAAGGCCGTGACCTGCTTGCTATCCGCCGCAAAGCTCAGATGATCTTCCAAGATCCCTATGCCTCGCTCAACCCGCGCTGGACGGTGAACTCGATTGTCGGCGAACCATTGCGGGTGCACAGGATCATCACCAACGAAAAAGAGCGCTCCGAGCGAGTGAAAGAACTGCTCAGCCTGGTTGGCTTGAGCGGGCGGCTGGTCAACCGCTTCCCGCATGAATTTTCGGGTGGACAGCGCAACGCATTGGAATCGCGCGTGCTCTGGCATCCGAACCTCTTTTCATCGTTTGCGATGAGCCCATTTCAGCGTTGGATGTATCCATCCAGGCTCAGGTTGTGAACCTGTTGGAAGACTTGCAAGATCAATTTAACCTCACCTACCTTTTCATTGCTCACGACCTGAGCATGGTGCGTCACATCTGTGACCGGGTGGCGGTGATGTACCTGGGTCTGATCGTCGAACTGGGCGACCGCAACGAAGTCTACGAAAGCCCTCTGCACCCCTATACCCGTGCCCTGCTCTCGGCGGTGCCAATACCGGATCCTAAAAAGGATCGCAAGCGTCATCGTACCATCCTGACCGGCGACGTGCCAAGCCCGATCGACCCGCCATCTGGCTGCCGCTTCCATCCGCGCTGCCCGATTGCGAAATCGCACTGTTCGGAACAGGTTCCCGAGTGGCGCGAGGTGCGTCCCGGCCATTGGGTAGCGTGTCACGAGGTCCAGTCCGTAGAATGAAGCGTCACAGGTTGATTAATCGATGCGCGCAAATTCGGTTCTGGACATATAATTAATATCCCTACCCAATCTACCAACCCAAAGGAGGAACGATGCGTCTCTTCAAATTCCTATCCGCGTTTGTGGCAATTGC
>CAZLOC010000349.1:0-4261 GCA_964560935.1 uncultured Anaerolineaceae bacterium
AAATAGCGTTTCGTCTTCAACAATGGGCGTGCTGATTGCTTCGGGAGCAGCCGGCATGCTGCCGGTCACGACAGGAAATTCCGCCTTGGTCCAGGCGTTCAGGCCGCCGTTCAGGTTGCGGACATCGGTGTAGCCCAGCAGCTTGAGTGCCATCATGCCGATACCGCCACGGTGACCGGAGGCACAGGTAATCACGATGGGTTCGTCCAGGCCAGGCAGTTTGTCCAGGTTCTGGAGCAGGTCACGGATCGGGACATTGACCGCGCCTTCGATGTAGCCGTCTTTTTCCAGTTCGGCGGGTTCGCGTACGTCCACCAGGAACGGAGGCTTATCGGCCAGTTCTTCGCTCAGCTTGGCCGCGCCGACCGTACCATAGGCTTTATCCGCCGGGACGGAGGCCCAGAATTCTGCCAGCAGCGCGGGAATATCAAGCGCTTCGACAACAACAGGCGCTTCGGTCTCGACGACCGGCGCTTCCGTGGGGGCTTCTACAACAGGCTCCGCTACAGGGGCCTGAGCGCCGCCGCAGGCCGTCAGCAACATGCTGAAAGCCAGCAGTAGGGCAAGGGGCAAGTAAAGTTTCTTGGTCATTTCACATTCTCCTTAATTGGGTAGATTGGGTTCTTCAACCGGGGCTGGGACTTGATCGACAATTACATTCAGATTCGCATCCACCTCCTCGGGTTTTAACTTATCAATGGTCAGGAATATAGCGGGATTGCCGTGGCAGGCATTGCAGGATTCAGCCTGCGGCGTCTTGAGTTGAGTGTTATGCGGTGTGGCGTACGCCCAGGTCGGCAACGCATTGAAGTTGGGCAATAAATTCTCACCATAGAATGAGAAACCATCCGGTGTAGCTGGTACGTGGCGTAGCGTGACGTACTTGTATGGGCGCGTATAACTGCGTTGGGGATTAAAACCGATCACGAACGTCGGATACGTAGCATCGGTTGCGAAAAATGGGTTGCCCGTTTTTTCGCTTATGGCTACATGGCATCCATCACAACTGGTATAGCTGATCGAGTGACAGACCTGGCAGGAAAGGTCAGCGCCATGCACGGTGTGCATTTCGATATTATCCTTCCCCAGGATGGCACTAGGATGGCACGACTCACAGGAAGGCGATTGCAGGCCAGCGTAACGATGGTCGGCAGGCGTCATCGTCATTTCCTCTGGTGCCACATGGCATTTCGCGCAATTAGCAGGCTGGCCATGCAGCTCGTGGCTGGAATGGCAATCCACACAGTTCATACGGCCTTCGCGGAAATGCACATCCCCGGGGAATCCTTCGTTCTTACCCAGGTATTCGTTCCCCACGCGGCTGCCATGGCAGGCCGTGCAGGAACGGGTCATAGGTGGAGTACGTGTGAAAACATGGCCATCGAAGAAACCGCCTCCGACGCTGGCTGGCTGGGAGACATGACAATCGCCGCAGGAGGTGTGACAGTTTGCACAGTGGTTACCAAAGGCACCTTCCAACGCCGCGTGATTTTCCGGCGCACTTCGAGTATCCAGGACAGTCCAGTAACCCTGCAATGTGGCATGCAAGCTGTTCTGGAAGACTCCATCCAGGTCCGTGTGACATTCGAAACAAACTCCGGATTCGGCCTCACTGGGGCGAGCGATCATGTCCTCGTGGGCGGTATCTTTATCAAGCGATTGCACACCTTCATGACAATCAGTGCATGCAACGTGACCATGTACCGTCTCAAGAAAGCTTTCCGCTTTGACTAAAACTTTCTCCCAGGGCTCCAACGGAGCCACCTCGCCCCCTCAGCCAACCCCGGATGATTCGCTCTCGGCTGATTCTTCGACCGGTTTGGCTGTATCGATCAGGCGATCCTTATCGGAATGGCAGCTTATGCACTCGTCGATAACGGGTTGGGTTTCACCCATGGGTGCAGGCGAAGGATCATCAACAGAAGGGATCGGCAACAAACCCTCAGCTGATACGGGCGCCTCCATGCTATCGAGACTGGCGGATATACCAGATGGCTGGCAACCTGTGAGGTACAGGGTTGCCGTAACCAAAATCATGAACTGCCAAAATTTTCTCATGCTATCTGCCTTCAAATAATCTTGTACATCTTTTCACAAATTATATAAACATAATACTATAGAAGCAAGTGTTTTTGATAATAAATACTTATAGGTTTTCCCTATCATATAAAATAAGTATAAACTATGCTAAAATGCAATTAAACACTTGAGTTACTTATATATTTTGTGCTATTATTCACAAGAAAGGATTGGACTATGTTAGATGTTCACCAGCTTAATGTTTTTCTGGCTGCCGCAGAATCTTTGAGTTTTACGCAGGCCGCCCAGCAATTGCATATGACACAGCCAAGCGTCAGCCAGCATATTCAAGGCCTGGAACGCCACTTTGACATGCAACTCTTTCTGCGCAATGGGCGTAATTTGGAACTGACAGATGCGGGCATGTCACTACTCCCCTTGGCGCGTGAAGCAGTGACACTATCGATCCGGATTGATGAGACTATGGAATCATTAAAAGGTAATATCTACGGTCACTTAATTGTCGGGTGCAGCACCACACCGGGAAAATATATACTGCCCAACCTCCTGGCCCGGTTTCACAAAAAATACCCGCAAGTGAGAGTTACTTGTCAGGTCTCACCTCAGGCCGATGCTATCCGCAATGTGGCGGAAGGGGATGTACACATCGCGCTGTTCAGCCTGGATTACGGCAGTTACCCGGATATCGAAGCTATATCCTTCTTGTGTGATCCAATTGTCCTCATTACCCCACTGGATCATCCCTGGGCACAGCGTGGAGAGATCGAGCCTCATGAATTGTTGGAGGCTGATTTTATTATGCGTGAAGCTGCCTCCGGCACATTTAGCGCTACGCGAGAGGCGTTAGCGAAGCACAACATTTCCATCACTGACTTGCGCATCCTGATCACTCTGGGCAATGCAGAAGCAATTGCACTGGCGGTTCAAGAAGGAATTGGAGTGGGATTTATTTCACAGATGATCATTGAAAGAATCTGTCGTGGCAAGGTGGCTGAAGTACCCGTTCGGGGCCTCGAGATTTGTCGCCAGATTTATATTGGTTGCAATAACCGCCGCCCCGCTACGAGCGCTCAGACAGCATTCTGGGATTTTCTGTCTGCCGAAGAATAATTATTTGAATACCACAGATAATAATCGGAAAACAGAAACAAAAACTGACATCGAACGAATAGATAAAAATTTGTTAAAACATTTCTGATTGCCGAGGTTCGCAAGATGAAGAAACAACATAGAATTAATAAACGCACGTTGGCTATCTTGCTGAGTGGATTGTTGGTCGGTCTCTTGAGCATGGGAAGTTTCGTTGGAGCTGTCGATGCGGCGTCAAATCCTGGCGCAGCCGCCCAAGGCGCCAATACGCCGCAGCCAGAGTCAACCAGCCAACAGAAAGACTGTGCTGAATGTCATCTCAACATAAATAATGCCTGGGCCGCCAGTCCACACGCCCATGCTTTTGATGATGAAGAATTTAGCCAGCGATGGCAGTCCCTGGGAAAACCGGGCGAGTGTCTGGCATGTCACACCACTAACTATCAATCCAGTACAAATACATTTTCAGCAGAAGGTGTGCAGTGTGAGGCCTGCCACGGAGGCGCTGTGGAAGGACACCCCCCAGCGGTAGTACCGGTTCGCGCTGATACCGAGTACTGTGGTATCTGCCACACCACGACGCTGGGTGAGTGGCGCTTGACCGGTCACTCCACTGCCGATGTGGGTTGCATGGACTGTCACGACCCGCACAGTCAGAAAGCGCTGTTCGAGGACGCTGACGATATGTGCATCAACTGCCATAAAGAAGACATGGGACCCTACCTCGAAGATTTGCATATTCAGAAGGGCATTGGTTGTGTAGACTGCCACGCCCTGGTCATTCCACCCGATCCATTACCCGAAGATGGCATCGTACCAACCGGTCACGCTTTTACGATCACGCCCTCTACTTGTGTAGCCTGTCATACTGATGCCTTGCACTCTGGTTTTTCGTTACCGGGGTATGAACACGGAGCAAAGGCTGCCAATGGTGGAGAAGCAACCAGCGAAGGAACAGAACAAACCCCCACGGCTTTAGAAGAGATCGCAGTAAGCGCTCATGGAGAAACTCCCCTGTCACCGGAACAACGGATCCAGGCACTGGAAGCTGCACTAGCCAGCACCCGTCTCTCCACCTTATTCCAGGGTGGCATTATCGGCATCGTATTTGGCGGCATTACAGTCTATTACC
>CAZLOC010000350.1:0-4260 GCA_964560935.1 uncultured Anaerolineaceae bacterium
ACATCAGGAAAAGCACGCCCACGTTTATGTCAGCAACGGATTGAGTTACTGTACGACCGAATAGCTGCACCGGCGGCCCCCAGGGGATGACCGCTGCAATCACAATCGAAGGCACCATTGTGATAACGGGTGCCAGGAAAAACACCAGCTTATAGGCTTTGGCCGGGGTCAACTCTTCCTTGAAGATCAGCTTGATCGCATCCGCAACCCACTGCAGCAACCCCTGCGGCCCGGCGCGGTTTGGCCCCAGGCGTGATTGCAGGCGCGCCAGGAAGCGGCGTTCGTAATATGTCAGGTAGCCGAAGCCGATCAGCAGCGTGAAAATCAGTATCAGGGCTTTGATGGCCCATTCAAGCCAGGTTGTCCAGTCCATATCATTTCACCTTTATCGCCACCGGCTCGCGGATCGCCAGCCCCATGCTACGGGGGACCAGCACCACCCCGGCCGAAATCGTCTCGTCGATCTTTACCACAGCCTCGCCCTTCAACCCGTCAAAACTGACCTTCACTCGCGCCCCCGCTTCGACGCCTAACTTCCTGGCCGCGTCAGGATGCAGGGCAATCGTAGCTTTGCCGATGCGCCCGGTCAGCAATTCTGCGGGAGCAACGGTCGCGCCGCGGTCATACAGTTTGGTGACGGGGACGGCCAGCAGTTCATCCTCTTTCGGACGTAAACCCGCCTCTTCCCGGACCTTGGGGATGCTGACCGTTTCGCCGCGTTCCGCCGCGCTGACGAGTTGTACGCCCAGTCCCTGCGTGTTCTCATAAGTCGTACCGCCGTAGTACATATCGCCCCGGCCTACAATTGGCCATTGCTCGACCACCTCAGCCAGTTTGGCATAAGATAAACCTTCGAAATCCTTCACGCTGGCGGCCAGTTTCTCGAAGACCAGCACGGGCGATGAGCCTTCCAGATCGATGTCGAGTTTCTTGGCAATGTCCGCCGCGATGGCGTAATCGGCTTTGGTCTCGCCCAGCGGCGGGACAGCCGGGTAGAAACGCTGCACGCGGCGTTCCCCTGAAGTGAATGTGCCGCCGCGCTCAGTGTAGGCTTGTGCAGGCAAAACCACATCCGCCAATTCAGCCGTCGTCGTCTGGAACAAATCCTGCACCACGATAAATTTCGCGCCCTTGAGCGCTTTCTCCAACGCAGGGTCGTCACCAGCCGGGTCAGCGCCAGCGATGTAAACTAGTTTGCCTTTAATAACTTTTGCTAAGTCCGGTTCAGGCCGGAAGCCCATTTCCCGGGCGCCCTGGTCATTGGCCCTCGGCCACACGCCTATCAACCCATTGTTCCGTTTGCCTGTGTGTCCCGTTGCCTGCAAAAGTTGAGCGCAGGCTGCTGCTAAATTGGACGAGCCAACCAGTCCCAGGCCGTCGCTGCCGAACAATACAATCGCATTTTCAGCCTTGGCGAAAGCCTCCGCGATCTTGCTTTTGCCGCCCAGGTCCTGGACGGTCTTGACCTCATCGCCGTTCGAATAACGGACAACGTAACTCGCAAACCTGTCGAGTTTTGTCTCACGCGGGTTGGCTACGATGAGTGTCGCGCCACGGTCCGCAGCCTGCTTGACGCGCAGCCACCAGATGGGCGCTTCTTCGTACAGGTCAGATGCTACAACTAAAATTGCATCGCCTTTACCAATATCGGAGAAATTCGTGCCCCGCCCCACACCAACTTGCATAACCAGATCGCCGCCGCCCATATCGGTATAAAGCACAGCCGTACCGCCTAAGCCGTCGGCCAGGGATTTCAGGTTGAACAGGTCTTCGTTGGAAAGCCGGCCGGAAGCCAGCACAATCACGTCCTTGCCCGCCTCGCCCAGCTTTTCCGCAACCAGTTTGGTAGCCGAGTCCCAGGGGGCGGTCTTCAATTTGTCATCCTTGCGGAAGAGAGGTTTTTCGAGACGTTCCTTGCTCTCGGCGTAGTGATAGGCAAAGCGGCCTTTATCACAGATCCAGATTTCGTTGACCTGTTCGTTCTGGCGCGGCATGACGCGCTTGATGACCACCTTGCCGTCCGCTTTGGCCTCGCGGCGGGTGTTGAAGGTGATATTACAGCCAACAGGACATTGCCCGCAGATGGAAGCTGCCGCCAATAGTTCCCAGGGACGCGCACCGAAACGGAAGTCGGCCGTCGTTAACGCGCCAACGGGACAGATGTCGGTGGTGTTGCCTGAGAAAACGGAATCAAATCCCGGGTCCGAGACCGAGATGATTTGCATTTTGCGGCCGCGCTCGTCGAAGGCCAGTACGGCCTCACCTGCTATCTCATCCTGGAAGCGCACGCAGCGTCCGCATTGGATACAGCGTTCACGGTCGAGCCAGATCAACTCGCCGAGAGGTACCTGCTTGGCGAGGTGTTGTTTCTCATCGTACAGGAAGCGACTCTTACCCGGACCGTGTTCCATGGTCAGGTTCTGCAGCGGACATTCGCCGCCCTTGTCACAGATCGGACAATCCAGCGGGTGGGAGGTCAGTAGGAATTCGAGGATGCCTTTCTGGGCCTCTTTGGCCTTCTCAGACTGCGTGAGCACCACCATGCCCTCCGACACAACGTTGGTGCAGGCTGTGTCAGGCTTGGGCATGAACTGCATCTTTGGCTGGCCGTTTTCTTCTAGCATGGGTTGGCCGGTAGCGCGGTCGATCATCGGGCGGCCAATCTCGACCAGACACATGCGGCACATACCCGCCGGTTCCATCTTGGGGTGGTAACAGAAAACGGGGATATCGATGCCGACCTTCTTGGCTGCATCCACGATCAGCGTCCCGGCGGGAACGATGACCTGTACGCCGTCAATTGTCAGAGTAACTTGTTTCGTCATATCAGCATCCTATTTATGCACCGGCAGTTCGAAATCTTGCGGGAAGCGTTCGATACCAGTAACCACTGCCATGGTGGCAAATTCGCCCAACGCGCAAAGGCATTTATTCTGCATCTGCCTGGCGACGCTGTACAAAAGGTCGACCTCTTCCTTGCCGCCTTCGTTATTATAGATGCGCTCGATCAAATGCTGCATCCAGTAGTTGCCTTCGCGGCAGGGAGTGCATTTGCCACACGATTCGTGTTTGAAGAAATGGATGGTCTTGTTGATGACCCAGTCAATGCTGACGGTATCATCGATCACAATCACGGAAGCAGACCCGAGGTCCGCGCCGAGCGTGCGCACAGAGGCGTAATCCATCGGGGTGTCGAGCGCATTGTCGTCCACAGCGATCAGGGACGAAGACGCACCCGCCGCCATGATGGCCTTGACCGGGCGTCCTTCCAGGATGCCGCCGCCGTGTTCGTAGATCAACTCACGGAAGGTCGTTCCGAACGGAAGCTCGTAGTTGCCCGGCTTGCGGACACGCCCCGAGAGCGAGAAGATCTTCACGCCCGCGCTATCGGCCGTGCCCATGGACTTGTACCAGTCCGCGCCATTGGTGAGGATCAACGGGACGTTGGTGAGCGTTTCGACGTTGTTGACCACGGTCGGCTTGCCATACAGACCGAACGAAGGCGGGAAGGGCGGGCGCACACGCGGCTGTCCGCGCTTGCCTTCGAGCGACTCGAGCAGGGCGGTCTCTTCGCCGCAGATGTAAGCGCCTGCGCCGAGATGGGTGTAAATTTTAAGGGAATAATCGGTGCCGAAGAGTTTCTCGCCCAGGTAACCGGCTTTTTCCATTTCAGCGATTTTCTCGTCGAGGAAAGCCGCCACCTGCCAGAACTCGCCGCGCAGGTAGATGTAAGCCGCGTTCGCGCCGACTGCATAGGAGCAAATCGCCACACCCTCCAGGAACTGGAAGGGATTGCTTTCCATGATCTCTCGGTCTTTGAAGGTGCCCGGCTCGGACTCATCCGCATTGGCGACCACAAAGTGCGGCCAGTTGTCCTTGTCCATAAAAGCCCACTTCATACCGGTGGGGAAACCCGCGCCGCCGCGACCGCGCAGGCCGGAGTTCTTGACCACATCGGTCACTTCGGTCGGCTTCATCTTAACAGCCTGTTCAAAGGCCTTGAAACCACCGCTCTGCTTGTAGACATCGATCTTATTGATGTCAGGAATATCTCGATGACGTAATAGGATATGTGCCATAAGTCTCTATTTTGCCAGAGGAATAATCTGCCCCTCGCGGCGGGCAATTTCAAGGATCAGGCTTGATTTATCTTCCTTGAATTGTTTTTCGCCGACAGGAATCGGTTCGATACGATTGTTCGTGCGCGCAGCAAACATCCACAACCTTTCATAATCTTCCGCCGTCTTGTTTTCATCAAAA
>CAZLOC010000351.1:0-4254 GCA_964560935.1 uncultured Anaerolineaceae bacterium
TGACCATCACCACCAGCCTCGACTACGACCTGCAAACCCAGGCCTCCTGCGCGATGCTGGTCTACATGGCGCGCTTACAGGGCAGCCCGTCCATGCCTGCCGACTGCGAAGCCGCGCGCCTGCTGCCCTCCCTGCCGCCCGACCTGCTCGCTCCCGAGCCAACCGCCAGCGCCGTGGTCACCGATCCGCGCAACGGGCAGGTGCTCGCAGTGGTCGGTGAGTCCTATCGGGGGCAGGAAACGGCTCTTTTATCGGAACACAACGCCGGGTCCCTCCTGACGCCCTTCGTCTATTTAACGGGATTCACGCGCGGGCTGAGTCCCGCGTCCCTGGTCTGGGACATCCCCACAGCCGCCGACATCCAAAACCCGGATGACGGATACCACGGCCCCGTCCGGCTGCGGCTCGCTCTGGCAAACGACTACCTCGTGCCCGCCGCGCAGGTGCTGGAGCAGATGGGGCTGGAGAATGTGACGCAGACGACGAACTCGTTCGGACTGGACCTTGAGCCTGCCTCCGTTCCCCTGACCGATTCTGTGTCCCTGAGCCTGCTCGAGCTATCTGGCGCATACGGCACACTGGCAACCGGCGGTGTGCGCTACGGGGATGCCACCGACGAGGGCCCCGCCCTCGTGACCGTGCTGCGCGTGGAAAGCGCCGACCACGCCGTCTGGCTGGACGCGAGCGTCCCGGCCGCGCAGCCGGTGGTCACGCCGCAACTGGCTTATTTGCTCAACAATATTTTGAGCGATGAACCTGCTCGCTGGCCTGCGTTGGGACATCCCAACTCCTTCGAGATCGGACGCCCCGTGGGCGCAAAGACCGGCCAGACGCTGGCCGGTGCGGACGTGTGGGCGGTGGGCTATACGCCCTACCGCGTGGTGACCGTTTGGACGGGCACGCGCGCCGAAACGGACTCGCGCCTGTCGCCGCGCCTGCCTGCTGGCCTGTGGTACGCGCTGATGCAAACCGCCTCCCGCGACCTGCCGCCCGACGGCTGGAACGCGCCCGCAGGCATCACCCCGATGGAAGTCTGCGACCCCTCCGGCCTGCTGCCCACTGCGGACTGCCCGACGGTCGTGCGCGAAGTATTTGCCAACGGCAGCGAACCGACCCAGCCTGACAACCTATACCGCGTCTACGAGATCAACCGCGAGACTGGCTTCCTGGCGACGGTCTTCACGCCGCCGCAACTGGTGGAAGAGCGCGTCTACATGGCCTTTCCGCCCGAAGCGCGTGACTGGGCCGAGGCCAACGGCTTCTCGACCCCGCCCGACTCCTATGACGCCATCCAAGCCGTGAACGCCAACCCGGACGTGTACATCACAACCCCGTCCATGTTCGCGGACGTGCGCGGCGAGATCGAGATCACCGGCACGGCGGCAGGCACAGACCTGGACTACTACCGTGTATTGGTCGGGCAGGGTCTCAATCCCCAGAGTTGGGTGCAGATGGGAACAGACTCAAGGTCGCTGGTAGTGGATGGCGCGCTGGCAACCTGGGATACCAGCGACTTGAACGGCCTGTATGCCGTGCAGTTGCAAGCCGTGCATACCGACCAATTGGTGGATACGGCCGTCATCCAGGTCACGGTGGACAACACCGCCCCGGACGTGAGCATCACGTATCCGCAGGATGGAGACGAGTTGGAATATGCCAACAACCGCCAGGTCACTTTCCAGGTGACGGTTGTGGATAACTTGTCATTATCAGTTGTGGAGTTCTACATCGGGAAAGCGCTGGTCGGCTCAACAGAGCAATCCCCCTATAGTTTTACATGGAGTGCGGCACGTGGAGAACACGAACTGCGCGTGGTGGCGCGTGATAGAGCGGGGAATGAGGGTGAAGGGGAGATTGGGTTTGTGGTGGAATAAATTTTAACGGTTTGTTGTGCAACCTCACAACTCTGCTCCTGACATTGCTGAAGTTATCACAAAAGTTAGCAAATCGCGCCGCGTACCCTATAGTGAAGCCATTCTGATTGACACAGTGTTTGGCTGTCTTTTTTTGCGGTTCTGTCTTTATCTCGGAACTTTTCTCATGTATTCCACGCACCTTTTTTAAACAAAGGTTCTTCTGTAAGATGATGTTCGAGTTCTCGCCAATGTATTGAGGTTTCTAATAGACAAAGTAAGTAAAAGTCATACAATACAAGTATGGCAAAGCGAAAATTTGAACTGACTGAACAAGAACGGAAGGGTCTGTTACAGGCATATCGACACTGCAAAGACGCAAATACGCGGACGCGCTACCAGGCGGTTCGCTTGTATGGAGAGGCTACCCTGAAAAAGAGATCGAACAGGTCACAGGCTTGTAGCCGCACCAGCCTGATGGAATGGTGTCGAGCTTATCGACAAGATCCATCTCAAGGTCTGGTAGATAAACGAGCCGGAGGCAATAGCGCCAAACTGAGCAAGTTTCAGATAGAAGATCTGCAACAACGGTTGCATCAGTACACGCCCCGGGAACTGTTTGGAGCAGGAGCGATTACTGTCGCTGGGCAATTCTGGACAGTTGAAGATCTGGCCAGGGTTGTTCGAGAGCAATACGGTGTTGAATACAAAAGTCGCACCTCATACACCAATCTGTTAGTGCTTTGTGGTTTCAGCTACCAGAAGACAGAAAAGGTTTTCAAGTCACGCAGTCAGGACAAAGTAGCTGATTTTGAAGAACAACTCGAAAAAAACTGATCGACGTGGCTCAAGAGACACCAGAGACAATCTTTGTAGCCGGGGATGAAGCCGGACTGTATCTACAAGCGACAAACTGCTATGTTTGGTCTCCAATTGGACAAACACCGATTGTGCGGGCCGACCCAGGACGAACCAAGACAAATTTCTACGGAGCCTTGAACTTGCATACCGGCAAAGAAATCGCTATGCGTTCTGACATCATGAATGATAAAGTATCGGCTCAGTATTTGCGCATGGTCTTGGACAAAAATCCGGGTGTGCCGATTGTCCTGTTTTGGGATCGTGCTCCCTGGCATCGTGGTAAACCAATTGATAAAGTTCTGGAAGAAAACTCTCGTTTAGAGATCATCTACTTTCCAACAGCCAGCCCTGATCTGAACCCGCAGGAACATGTTTGGAAAGCTGTTCGCAAAAAGGTCAGTCACAATCACCTGGAGCAGCGACTGCCCGTATTGGCTGAACACTTCTTGCAAGAACTGAATTCCAGCATTTTCAAAGACACCTTCCTGGATCGCTACGGCTATAATGCTCTTTGCCCGATGTTTAATTGATTTGTCCATAAGAGTATGTGTTTGGATCACTTGCCACTGGAATTAGAACCTGGTGAGTTTTATTCACAGTAAATTGTTTTTTGTAGTCGTGGACTTGAGTCCACGGCGGGGCGAGGATGGCAGGTCGCATCGCTACAACAAGGGGAAAGCCACCAGTCCGCGGTGTGGGGTGTGGGGTGTGCCCGCCCGACGATAACCTTACAGGGTGCTTCCCCTATGGAGACAGGCACTGCTGACCGGTCCCTTTAATTTCCTCCTATGCCACACCCGGCTCGTAGTCCCGTCTCATCCCCTCTACCTTTTCTAACCAAACATACCAAGGCTATGAAATCATAAAGCGCATGGATGACCATCACAATATACAGATTCCCGGATACCTGGTAAATCATGCCAAGGTACAGCCCTGTCAGGCCAGCATAGATGGCATAAGTGGGTGAAAGATAATGTGCAAATCCAAAGATCGCGCTTGCGATCAATATCCCGAACCACGCTTCGAATTTGTTTGTTAGAGTACCTTGCAGCCATCCACGAAAAAAGAGTTCTTCCCCTACCCCGGCTAGAAACGCAATAGCTGCGAGATCAATGATCTTGCAGTTAGCAAAGATCGGCATCACCTTCTCATCGATTTCCTCTCTTAGACGCGCCAGGGGCGACCACTGAGACCGCTCGCTGAGGTAAAGCATAGCCAACATTGGAATGCAAAACAGGAGAACATATGCTGTTGCACTCCAGGAAAGACTGATCTTTGAAAGCACTGCATCTGAACCGCTCATCAACAACAGGGCAAATAGAAACAACCCACCCTCCACGAACAATGTGATCAGGAGCAGCGCTTTTCTATCCATTTACTCTCTTGGTACATTTGTTCGCCCAGTAGTGGAACTGCAGGGCGAACCTAAAGGCCGAACCTTTAATCCCCTTCACTAAAATTCCATCACACGATCAAGCCCGCGATGGACTCCGACCAGCCCGCTTACTTTTCGGATTGCCAGCAGCGCGCCACTGACGTA
>CAZLOC010000352.1:0-4232 GCA_964560935.1 uncultured Anaerolineaceae bacterium
CCACGGCGATGGTGCACTTCTTCCGGGCCGAAGTGTCGCGCGCCAATGTCTGGCGACAGCGGTTGGATATGACCACTAACTGGGCTGTGATTACCACGGGTGCATCGATTTCGCTGGCTTTCACCGAATCGGAGATCAGCCACATCGTGGTGATGCTCAACCTATTGCTGGTTACTGTCTTCTTGTTGATCGAGACGCGGCGTTACCGTTACTACGAGCTTTGGAGTTCACGGGTACGCTTGATGGAGACCGACTTTTTTGCAGCCATGCTTGTCCCGCCCTTTCACCCCTCCCCGGACTGGGCTGAAGCGCTGGCTGAAAATCTACTGCTGCCGCATTTCCCGATTTCGAACTGGGAAGCGCTGGGTCGCCGCCTGCGCCGCAATTATCTCTGGATTTATATCGTTGTCGGATTTTCATGGGTAGCTAAGCTCTGGCTGTTCCCAACGGTAGCTGTTTCTCTAGATGAATTCGTGTTGCGCGCAAGTGTTGGCCCTATCGGTGGTGAATGGATACTCATCGGCTCTTCGTTCTTGTTTACCGCGGTTTTGGTGATTGCCCTGGCTACAGTTGGCCTGCAGCACTCTGCCGGGGAAGTGCTTCCGCGCTTTGAAGGTTTGCCGGCTGATTTCATTGCTTCCGTGACCGAAGCTGGCAAGCGCGGACTGCATCCACGAGCCTGGTTTCGCCCTTCTCAAAGCCGCCAGCAGTTGTTGACTTTTATCATTACAGACCAACCAGCGAAAGTCTCTGAGCGTATCACGAAAGATATGAACCGTGGCGCCACAGTCATTGCAGGCAAAGGCGCTTACACTGGGAAGGAGCACTCTGTCATGATGGTTGCGCTGACCGTGACGGAAGTGCCGCAACTAAAAGCCCTGGTTGCAGAGGCGGACCCGAACGCGTTTGTCATTGTTTCCCCCGCGCAGGGCGTCTTTGGCAAGGGCTTTGCCCCGCTGGAAGAAGAACAGCGTTAAGTTTACAACCCCCAGAAAAAGTGCAGGCCTAGCAAGATGGCGGGGATCAGAATGAGGGTCAACAGCCAGCCTACACGGAAAAAATCCTTGAAGGTATAGCCGCCTGAACCCATCACGATCACATTGACCGGATGGCCGATGGGCGTTGGGAAGGCCAGCGAACAGCCCAGCGCAATGGTCATCAGTAACATACGCGGGTCGGTGTTGGTGGCTTTGGCGATGGCCAGTCCAATCGGAGCCAGTACGATCGGGGCAGCGGCCTGCCCGGCCATGATATTGGTCAGAAGCATAGTCACGAGCAAGAGCAGGGTGACCAGTGTCAATGGGCTGGTTGTGTTTGCCAACTGCTCCAAACCACCGACGATTTCCCCGCTGAGACCACTGGTCTGGATGGCGGTACTGAGCGGCCACATCCCGGCGATCAGGAAGATTGCTCGCCAGTCAATGGACTGGTAGGCCTCGTCCATGCTCAGGCAGCCGGTCAGGATCATGGCTGCCGCGCCCGCTAGGCTGACCAGCGCGATGGGCAACCAGCCTGTAATGGCAACCAGCAATGTGACCAGGCCGATCATAGTTGCCAGGCGCGCTTTTTGAGGGCGAAGGATGCCCTCCGGGTCTTCCTCCAGGACGATAAAGTCTCGTTCACGATACAGCATGCGCAAGTTGGCAGCTGTGCCCTGTACCAGTAACCCATCACCGACTTCTAATGGAAGGCTGGCGAATCCCATGTGGACGGGCTTGCCTGCGCGCCACATGGCAAGCACGGTCAGTCTGAACTTCTCGCGGAAGTTGATTTCACGCAAGGTCTTTCCTGCCACCTTGGAATGCGGCGGCAAGACGATTTCACTAATAACTGCATCCCCATTGGTAGCCTGTGAAATGACCGGGGCTTCATCCAGTACGCGCAATCCGTAATTGACCAGCGCTTCTTCTGGCGGCTCTCCCTGTACCAGTACAATGTCCTTTTCGCGGATGATGGTTTCGGGGCCCGGTGCAGAGATGAATGTCCCGTTGCGAGCGATTCCCAGGACGTTCAGGCGGATTTTTGTACGCCACGCTCCCTGCCGGATGCTCAAACCCGCCATGGCCGAACCAGGTGGTATGCTGATTTCCAACAAGGACTGTTCCATTGCGTAGGTGCGCAATAGTTCTTCCCGCAAACGGTGAAAATCGGAGGCTTGGCTGGCCGGGTCCCGGACCGGCAATAAGCGGCGTCCGATCAAAATGATATAAATTACTACAATCAGCACAAGCGGGATACCGATTGGTATAAAATCTAGCACCCCGAAGGGCGTTAATCCTGCATCCCGCAGGGCGCTGCTGGCGATAATGTTGGAGGTCGTGAACAAGGTTGCCATCCCGCCGGCTACCACGCCATAAGCCAGTGGCATCAAAAGTCGGGAGGGCGGCATGCGTGCCTGGCGTGACAGTCCCATGGTGGCGGGCAGCAAAACAGCCATCGCCGCGATATTGTTCATGAACAACGAGAGGACCGCTCCCGAGAGCATTACCACTACCAGCAGGCGCGTCTCTCCTTGCCCGGCCAGCCGCTTCATTTGCTGTCCGAGCCGGTGGGTGATTCCGGTCAGTTGCAGGCCTTCTGCGATGATAGAAATTGCCAAAATGGTGATGACTGCCGAGCCGCTGAACCCGGCCAGTGCCTCAGTAGGGGAAACCAACCCGCCGATCCCTAGCAATACCAGCACCAGCAAGGCGACCATGTCTGGTCGTAGCCAGTTGCTGATCAGCAGGATTGTTACCAGGATAGTGATAATCAGGGTGATCAGCGCAGCAATGGACATATCACCATTATACCGTTCGCCTTTGGAGATGATTTGCAGTAAACTTAAGCGCGACTAAATTGTACAAACCTGGAGCATAGCCATGTTATTGATTAAATCTGGTACTTTGATTACTGCCTCTGAAACTTTTCAAGCGGACATTCTCGTTAAGGATGGGAAGATCGCTGAAATTGGCCAATCGCTTCATGTCCCGGACGCCGAGCCTGTGGACGCTTCGAACAAGCTGGTCCTACCCGGCGGCGTGGACCCGCACACGCACTTCGATCTGGAAATGTTCGACACGGTCTCATCAGACGACCATTACACCGGTCATAAAGCGGCGGCCTTTGGCGGCACAACCACCGTGATGGATTTTGTCGTCCAGAATCCCCCTCTCCCCATCGGGGAGAGAGCTGGGGTGAGGGGCGGTTTCCGCCATGATGTGGACCTCTGGCTCCAAAAAGCCGAGAAAGCCGCCATCGACTATTCCTTCCACATGAACCTGACGCATTTTGATGAGCAGGTAGCGAAGGAAATACCATCCTTGGTGGAGATGGGTATTACAACCCTCAAGGTCTTCACCGCCTACAACGGACGTCTGCGCCTGGATGACGGCAACATCTTCAAAGCCTTGCGGATAGCCAAGGAAAACGGCATGCTGGTCATGCTTCACGCAGAAAACGGCGATGTGATCGAGACGCTCATCCCCGAAGCGCTGGCGGCGGGACACACGTCACCAGAATGGCACGCGTTGACGCGTCCCGCCTGGGGAGCAGCGGAGGCCGGTTTAAGGGTGGCAGGCATGGCGTCCGTGGCGGATGCGCCGCTCTACATCGTCCACATGAACGCGGCCGGTGAAGTCGATATGCTTAAGTATGCGCGCAAGCATGGCGTCAAGGTCATGGGCGAGACCTGTCCGCAGTACCTGTTCTTCACAATCGACCATTTACGCCGTCCCGATGGCGCCAAGTGGATTTGCTCGCCGCCCGTACGTACGGAGGCCGACAACGCCCGTCTCTGGCAGGGGATTGCGGATGGCACGCTCCAGACCATCGGCACGGACCATTGCCCGTTTTTCTACGATGGGACGAAGCCGATCTTATACGAGGGGCAGGAAGTCGCCATCCCTGGCAAGGAACTCGGCGCGGACGATTTCACCAAAATCCCTAACGGCCTGCCCGGCGTGGGTGACCGATTGCCAATCCTGTGGACGTATGGCGTGCGCGCCGGGAAGATGACCGCCAACCAGTTCGTGGCGTTGAATTGCACCAACCCCGCCAAAATTTTTGGTCTTTACCCGCGCAAAGGTACGCTGCTACCCGGCTCCGATGCAGACATTGTCATCTGGGACCCGGAGAAAAAGGTGAAATACGGCGTGGTGCACGCCCAGCACCGCACCGACTACAACCTGTACGAAGGCTGGGAGTTGGTCGCTTATCCCGAAAAGGTTTTCCTGCGAGGGCAGTTGATCGTG
>CAZLOC010000353.1:0-4229 GCA_964560935.1 uncultured Anaerolineaceae bacterium
ATCAATTTTGGTCAAAAAACGACCAGACCATCAAATTTAGATGCGATTGCCCTAGACTGCATAGTCGGAAGCGCCTGGTAAAAAACGGATTCAAACGCGCCACAAAGATGGTTCATGGTGTTGGCTTGAAAGCAATATCAGCATTTTTTCTGAGGTGCCAGGTATCGGCGGGCTCGTATTCAACTTTCGCGACATCATCGATTTTTCCGTTTTTTGCTGATTTGGAGTATTTTATCTGGCCTCATCAGGTCTGATAAAATCAACTCTATGAGTGACAAAAAAGAATACATCCCCAAAACCGCGATGAGCATCCACGCCCACCCGGATGACCAGGATTTTACTGTTGCAGGCACGCTGGCGAAATGGGCAAAGGCCGGATGCGAAATCATTACCGTCATTATTACGGACGGCTCCGCCGGTTCGAACGACCCCGCACATGCCGCCGATTACAAACCGACTCTTGCATCCATACGTGAGGGTGAACAACTCGCAGCCAATGCCATTCTTGGCATCAAAGAGACCATCTTCATGCACCAACCGGATGGCGAACTGGAACCGACCGTCGCCCTGCGCAAAGAAGTTACCAAACTCATCCGCCGTTACAAGCCGGAAGCAATCGTCATCGGCGACCCGCAAGCAGTCTTCTATGGCAATGGCTACATCAATCACCCCGACCATCGCGCGGCGGCGCAATTGGCCCTGTATGCCGCCTTCCCGTCGGCCGGGTCACGTCTGTTGTTTGCCGAGCTGCTGGATGAAGGTTATGAACCGCACAATGTAAAACGAGTCTACATCCACGGTTCCGAAAAGCCCGACACCTGGGTAGACATCGCCGACACCATTGACAACAAAATCGCTGCGCTGAAGAAACACGTCAGCCAGGTGGATACTCACGACGTGGACGATTGGATGCGCAAATGGGCTGAAGAGGAAGGCGAGGAAAAAGGCTTGAAATACGCCGAAGCCTACAAAGTGATGATCCTGGAAGAGCAGGAAGAGAAGCCGGAAAACTGAAACTACAAGGCAAATTGCCGTACTAAAAGAGCACAGTCGCTGGCCTGTGCTCTTTTGCATAAATCAATTCAGTTAGAACAGGAAATAACCCAGCACTGCCGCCGCAACAGTGACCGTAATATTGTCAATGTCTTTGAATGGCAAAGATTCGATCAGCATGCTCACCAAGGCAATGATTGTCAAAGGTAACAGGTAGGTTGCAAATGGCGTCGCAAATACCCCTGCCCCCACATAAATTGCCAGGATAAAGGCTGAGAGCAACCAGCCGCCAAAGAACACGCTGATGGAACCGGCGACCGTTTTACTGGGGCTGTATGGTAACTTATTCGAGTTATAGTGTCGCCCAACCAAATCTGCAATACCATCACCACCGCACATGATCATCAGCGCCGTCATGCCGACAGGCGAATCTTTCCAAAAGATGACTGTCAGGGCGACGAACATAATGCCGTAGAAGAGCGGTCCGCGCAGGATCTCGCGGCGGTCTCCAGTGCGCGACATGGCTTTGACCGAAGCCTCGTCTTTCATGATCCCCAGTCCCACCAGCGCAAACTGGACCGTGATCGCAAACGGGACAAGCGCGGCCAGCCAACGCGACTCAGGCGCATCCGGGAAGAGCAGCCAGCATAGCACAAAAATTGGCCCCGTGCCAATATGGATAAGTTTGCGGCTTAAACGCGATTCGATCCAACCGCGATGGGCAAAGAAGTCCATAATGCGCAAGAATGCGAGCGCAATTGCAAAGGTGAGGATGGTAGCGAGAATACTATTCATGTTCGAATTCAGAGGTATTGCTGATTTTCTGAATGGTCCCTTCATAAGTATATGGAGCCAGGAAATTTAATACGGTCATCGAAATCAAAATAACGATCAATGCGGGGAAATTTCTACTCAAATACTCGGGCTTTACAGTGGCAGGGTAAAGAGTAATCCAGTAGGCAAAAGAAGCAAGTAGTACCATAAAGATAGAGAATGTTTTTTTCTTGTGTTTATTGAACTCGGGCAAACAACAAAATACCAGAGCCATCGGAGCAATGAGGATGGATAATTTATAGTCATTGCTAACAGAGGGAACGATCAACGCAGCAATCGCGCATATCAGCAGCAAGTAAAGGTTCAATCCGCGCGTTTTATGGAAAACAGCATATCCAATCACGGACAGAAAACATGAACCCAATAAAAACCAGAGAAACGTTTCGGCAATCCCCGTAAAGGCAGACAAGTTTGTTTCAGTCGTTCCAAAGACGTCATTCGAGAGATAGTAAACAAACCCTTTGATAGAAAGATTTTCATACCTGGAACTTTGCAGCAGTTGATATTCCGTTATAGCATGTATAAAATCCAAAAACAGTTTGTGGCCCAGGACAAACAACAATGAAAAATTCAATAATCCAATTCCCAGGAAGCGTTTGATGATGTTTCGCCAATCCCCCCAGTCATTTACAAACAGAACAATGAAAAAGACGGGATACACTTTTAATTGAATTGAAAGGGAGAAAAGCAGATAAGCAAAAAACCGAAACTCGGGATGAAAATGGAAAATATATATGGCGATCAAGCAAAATGCAAATGCTATCAGGTTAAACTGGCCCCTCTCCTGTTCGAATTGAAGCCCATAAGAAAAAAGGCCCGTAATAAAAAATAACACCAGGAGGATTTGATTCCGCTTTGGGACAAGTAACAATGGAATGATCAAGGCCGCAATCAGATAAGCCAATACAGTAATACTTACAATCAACTTAAAGTAAGCGGGATATCCAATGATCGAGAAGGTCGCAAAAACAGCAATTGTGAGCGGCGGGTATGCAATAAAACCGTCCGCATATGGGGATTGGTTGGTTCGCAACCAATTCTCGATACGGCTGACTATCGCTTCGATATCAAAGCCAATATGTGTAATAAAAGCGTCAGGAATGTATTTCGTTAGATATTGAATCTGAAGTTTGGAAAAAAACACTGGCAGAAGAAAAAAAGATACGTATGCGATCAAAAAAGTGAAAAGCGCCCAATACAGGATAGGCAGATCCCAAATCTTTGTAAGGTGGAACTGTTTCCTGGCCGAAACATTCTTATCCCTATCGACAGTTAACAAGCCAACGCCAACAAGGGAAACTACAACTCCCACTTGAATCCCCATTAATTGTGAAGCTCCAATACCGCTATCTCCACCCAAACCGAGAGAATCGGCCCATACAAAAATTGCAATGAGCAGCAAGCCAATTCCAATCAGGGCAAAGCTCAATTTTCTCATTTGATGCCTAAGCGCTTTTCAGACAGAAATCCCGGATTTTTTCGATGACGTAATCCGCATCGTCCATGCTCAAATGGGGACCCATCGGAATGCTCAAAAAAGTGTCTGCCATTTTTTCGGTGATCGGGAAATCGCCAGCCCGGTATCCCAATTCCTGGTAAGCTTCTGATAGATGAGGTGGCACAGGATAGTGGATCAACGTCCCAATTCCTTGTTCTTTGAGGTATTCCTGTAAGCGGTCCCTCTCGAGGTAGGAGACGATGAACACATGCCAGACCGGGACCACATCTAAGGGAACATGAGGCAGGCCGAGGCCCGGAACGTCCCGCAAACTGTCAAGATAATGGTTCGCAATCAGGCTCCGGCGTTGGTTCCATTCGTCAAGACGTCTCAGTTTCACACGCAAAAAAGCCGCTTGTATTGGATCGAGGCGGGAATTATGTCCCTTGACTTCGTTATAGTATTTCTTTCTGGAGCCATAATTTTGCAGAACTCGCACTTTGTCGGCCAATGCGTCATCATTCGTGACGACAGCGCCGGCATCCCCAAACGCCCCCAGGTTTTTGCCGGGATAGAAGCTGAAACCCGCCACATCGCCAAGATTACCCGCCATGCGATCTCCGTACCGGCCGCCATGCGTTTGAGCAGCATCTTCAATGATTTTCAGCCCATGACGTTCGGCAATTTGCCAGATGGTTTCCATCTCCACCGACTGCCCATAGAGATGCACCGGCATGATGGCTTTGGTATGGGGCGTGATCGCTCGTTCAATCAACCGAGGATCAATATTATATGTAGACGCATCCGGCTCGACCGGAACAGGCGTTGCCCCCGTATACGAAATGGCCAGCCATGAAGCGATATAGGTATTAGCCGGGACAATGACCTCATCCCCCTCACCAACCCCACAGGCCATCAAAATCAACTGCAAGGCCTCTAACCCATTCCCAACTCCAATACAATT
>CAZLOC010000354.1:0-4225 GCA_964560935.1 uncultured Anaerolineaceae bacterium
TATACACGGCAAGAACGTTGAATGTTCTGGCACATACGATGCAGCCATGCATCTCAATTACGTTTTTATTTTCAGACATGGAATATCATCTCACGTTCGGCGCCAATGCTTTTGCTGCCAGGAATCCAAATATCTGGGTTCCGGCCAACATTCTCCCGGTATGAAGTCTGAGCATTCCACGGGATATATGAGCCCACCACGGTTGGGTTGTGACCAGCCAAATTCGATCTCCCGATCACAGCTTGCGCAATTCACATAAAACTCATCACTTTCCGGATTGTTTTCCGGCTCGAATATTTCATACTCTTCCGGTTCAGAAGCAGAGTCATCTTCTGCAAATTCACCGAAGTCCCCGCGTTCAACTTCATCGTCCGGATTTTCCTCCACCCTTTCTTTATATTCGTAATGCCAGTGATGATCAGACTCAAGCGGTCCCCATTCCTGCCAGCTTTCACTATCAGGCCCTGCCAGGATGTTCCAAACTCGAGTAACGGTCAATTGATGACCGCCGCACCTCTTACAAGTAAACTCCCAAGGTTGATGACTGGTCATAGCTGTACTCCTTCTTGAACTACCCGACTATGAATGTAGTGGTGTAGAGTCTCAATAGCCTCACAATACGCTTTCTATTTGTGTTCAGCGGATAATCATTCAAACTGCGATCTGGCGCAGCCTCAACCGTATTACCCGATTCCATTCAGCACATATGCGTCAACAAGCCCTCCTAGAAGTCCCCAGGAGCAGCCCAGTATAGCCCCTGCCAACACGTCCCGTGGGTAGTGCGCCCCCACATACATGCGGGTGATTCCCACCAATAGAGCAATGGCATACAGGAAAAACACCACCCAGGCGTTGGGGTGGAAATGCGAGACCATCAATGTCGCCACGAAAAAGGCCTGGCTGGTATGCCCGCTCGGGAAGGAGCGTCCGCTGGATTGGTAGCCGATAATGCGCGCCTGGGTCACACGGATAAAAGGCCGTGAGCGTCGCACTAGAGCTTTCACCAACTCCACCACGATCCATAACGTTAGAGAACCCAGAATGAGTTCGTAGGCCGCCAGGCGATTACCGGTCAAATATAAAAATAAACCAATCACCAGGCCGGCGATACCGCTGCCTATCTGGGAGAAACCCAACATCGTCCAATCCAACCAAACCGGGCGCGACCCCCGCAGGTTAAAAAACAAGAAAGCCCAGACGTCCACGCGCTGGCCTACGGACCACACCAGGGAGACTGCCAGTAAGGTGAAAGCTAGCAGCATACTCGACAGGATTCCCCGGGCCACCAGGCCGTGCCAAATAATGTTTCGCATCTGGGAAGGCATCCACGCAAGGAACAGGACCAAGCTGGCTATAAGGAACATCAGCCAGGCAACCGGGCGATACACCCTCATCGCATGGATCAGGCGGCCCCAGGTACTGGGATCTTTCTCATTAGGCAAAATCTTTCCGTCTTGTAGATTCACCAGTCAGCTCTTCAAAAATCATGCCCTAGGCAGGCAGCTCCGCTGGCGCCAGCTCTCCGACCATGACAGCCAGGGCGTTGCGCTTCACACTGATGTGCAGCGGCCCTTCTCCTAACGCTAAACCATCCGCCATGAGCGGCATGGCCGGCCTGGTATCGACATCCACCCTGCGAACGTGGTAATGTTGGATACGTTCGTCTTCTTCCCCACCCCGGGCTACCTGGACGGCATAGCCTAGTAGGTCCATCTTGGACAGGTCGGCGAAGAGCAGTACATCCAACAATCCGTCGTTAAGCGAGGCCGAGGTACCAACCCGGAAATGTGGGCCAATGTAGGGCATATTGGAGACCAGAACCACGTGACACATCGTATTGATCTCTTGCTTGCCATCCAGTATCAGGTGCATTTCGGCAGGCGGGGAAGCTACCAGCGTTGCCAGGAAATCGCCGATTTGGGTCAGGTTACCATGCTGGATCTCATCGGCTGACGGGAAAAGGGCTGAAAGCAGCCCCACTGAGCAAACCTCCAGGAAAGACCGCTTTTTTTCGCCAAATTCGGCCAGGCCTATATCCACCTTGATGCGCCGGCCCGTTCGTAGGATGGCGATAGCAGCCGGGATATCCACCGAAGGTATCCCCAGGCTGAGGGCTACATTATTTTGCGTACCTGTAGGTATGATCCCCAGGGTGGCGGTTGTGCCAGCCAGCGCTCCAGCCATGACATCAATGGTGCCGTCGCCCCCGCATACCACAAACATGCGGATGCCATCCTCAAGAGCGTTCTGGACTAAAGCCGGCAGATCGCTGCCCGGTTCGACAAGATAGGTTTCCGGCACAAGCTTCCAGGCTTGCATCTCACTAATCACATCCATAAGCTGTACGGACGACTCGCCGGCCTCCCCCGCATCGGGATTAAAAATGAGCATGGCCCGCATGCGGCGTTTATTCGTAGTGCGAGGTTTTATGTCATGAATTTCTTCCATGCAGCTCTATCCTATCAATATTTTTGATGCTCCATCACTAATTTATTTTATTGGCGTCGAGACTTTGATAACACCATATTGGACCTGCAGCTTCTAGTTTCTGTTGTTTTAGCTGGTATTAAGAAACACTCAAGAAGGCACCGAAGAGAAAGATGAGGCTAACTCCGATCGGAATGACTGGGTCAGGCAGCCTGGTGCTGAGGTTCTGCCGCTGCTACTGGTTGGTGAATGAAAAAGCGTGTCTTGCCCCAACGATATAATTGTATGCTTGCCACCAGAGTCAGGCTGCCAAGCAAATAAGATCCCAGCACATCACTGGCCCAGTGTTCGCCCAGGTAAATGCGCGAGACACCGATCAAGACTACCAGGCCGCCCAAGAGCACCAGGAGAAGGCTGCGTTTCAAGGATGGTTTCAGCAAACTAAAAGCCAAGAACCCAATAAAACCCAAAAAACCTAAGAAGAACATGACGTGCCCGCTCGGGAAACTGTAACTGTTGATTATATCAATTACATTCACCATGCCGGACGCAGGACGCGGTCGCTGAACCAGATCCTTTACGAACACATTGATCGCCATAGATAAGACCGCTGCTATAAGCGCCATGACAGCTTCCCAATGCAAGCCATAGCCATAAATCACCAAAATGATCAGACCTGCGATGATTATTGACTGTGGACTAAAACCCGGCCAGCTTATCAGGCTCATCAACGACGCAAAGGATGGGAAATTAATCAACTGGATGGCTCTCGTGATCTTAAGATCAATCGCGAAAGAAGGCATGGTTTTAACCAGAAAAGTCAAAACAGCAAAGGCACCCGCGACTAAGAATAGTGCTACCTGGAATAGCACGGCCCGGAAACGCCGGACGGGAGCTGCCACAGTCTCGGTATGGGCAGCAACCTGTGCTACCTCTTTTATCTTTTCTACGGATTTTTTACCCTTTTGTTCTGACATCTAAATCTTTATACTTGAGCTGATGCCTAACCCAATAAAGGAGTGACCTGGTCCTGGCATTGCGGGCCAGGTCACTATGCAATCGGGGATTTTTATAGGTCTTTGTTCAACCCTTCTTCTGCTTTCAAACCACCAGGCGATTGAAGAAGGAGCGGTAGCGCTGCAAAGCCTTGCGGAGATCTTCAGTAGAGACATCATTGCCCTGCTTCCATTGGCCCTCCAGTGCGCTGTGTTCACTGGCAAACATGTGGGTAATTTCTTCGATCACCTCAGATACCAGCTCATCCGCTTGCTGCACAGCAGCGCGCGGCTCGTCAACAAACTTACCCTGGATTTCGTTCCAGCGCGCGCGAAGATGTTCTGATACGTCACGGTTAAGCAGAGTCGACAATGAAACGGCATTCGTGGGGATAGAGGCCGAGTTGGTAATCGTCTCGCCCACGGGAGCCTGGTAGGGGGGGATCGATTTACTCAGCGGAGCCTCGTCGGCAATTGTTCCGTCTATCTGTGATTTGGAAATGAGGATCTGGCCCATGGGAGCTTCTTGGAACGGTACCTCTTCTAGCGGGCTGACTACAGTGGCGGTTTCTTCCGCTGGTATCTCCTGGACAGGAGTCTCAACCATCGGGGCATCTTGGCCGGCAAAAGGATCCGATTTTTCTACCGGTCTATTTGTGTCCTGATCGGTTCTCTCAACGCTATCTGAGGTATTAGAACGTTCTTCAAAATATTGTGCGTTCATCTCTATTTCTCCTTAACAACGACTGCCTCTGTTCCGAGGAGTTCCTCGAACAAAGAGCGGTAATAAATCATTGCCTGCC
>CAZLOC010000355.1:0-4219 GCA_964560935.1 uncultured Anaerolineaceae bacterium
TCAGCCAGTTTCCCCAGGCCGTCGGCAAGCTGTTGATCACCCTGCCCGGCCGCATCACCCGACTCAAGGGACACGAAGACTTCATCGAACTGATTGCCCGGTTGAAACGCCAGGGCCTTCCATTGCACGGCCTGATCGTCGGCGGGGCATCTTCATCCAAGCAACGCTACCTCGATGAACTACATCAGCGCGTACGAAGCATGGGGCTGGAAAACGACATCAGCTTCACTGGCCAGCGCGACGATCTGAAGCACATCCTCGCGATTTCGAATCTGGTGCTGTCGCTCTCGACCCAGCCGGAATCCTTCGGTCGCACCACGCTGGAGGCACTGCGGCTGGGAGTGCCGACAGCGGGTTATGACCATGGGGGGGTGGGAGAGATCCTGCGCACGATATATCCGGAAGGTTTGCTGCCATTGGCGGATATCGATGCCGCGACAAAATCTATCACCGACTTGTTAAAACAACCTCGTCCCGTGCCAAATGAGAATTTTTATCCGCTCGATGTCATGCTGCATCAGACCTTGAAACTATATGAATATCTGCAAGGTACACCACGCAAGGAAGTAAATCCGCAATAAAACGGACGCACAAATTGATTTTGATGGTGTCAGATCAAGTATCGGTGTTCCCAATTGGAGCTCTTGTGCATCTTTCAGAAAACAAGGCCCATCCTAAAGTGAACAAAACTCAGAATCCTTTGAAGATCAAGGAAATGACATGAAAGCGGTAATTCTTGCAGGAGGGCTTGGGACACGTATCTCCGAGGAAACCCATCTTAAGCCCAAGCCAATGATCGAAATTGGCGGCAAACCGATTCTATGGCACATCATGAAGTTATATTCTGCGCATGGCGTTCATGATTTTGTGATCTGCTGCGGATACAAGGGCTACGTCATCAAGGAATATTTCGCCAATTATTTTCTGCACATGTCTGACATCACATTCGACATGGAACACAACAAAATGCAGGTGCATCAACGCAATGCTGAGCCATGGCGTGTAACGTTGGTAGATACCGGTGAAGGCACGCTCACAGGAGGCCGTCTGAAAAGAGTGGCCGAGTATGTTAAGGACGAAGAGTTGTTTTGTTTCACCTACGGTGATGGGGTGTCTGACGTTGACATCTCGAGGCTAATCGCATTCCACAAGCAGCACAGCAAGCTGGCAACAGTTACCGCCGTTCAGCCTCCCGGACGTTATGGCGCGTTGCAGATGAGTGGCAAAAACGTGACCGGGTTTACCGAGAAGCCGCGCGGGGACGGTGGCCTTATAAACGGCGGCTTTTTTGTACTTTCTCCCCAATGCATTGATCTGATCGCCGGCGACCGATCAAGCTGGGAAGGCGAACCATTAACCCGCCTTGCCTCGGAAGGCCAGCTTATGGCTTTTGAGCACAGTGGATTCTGGCAACCCATGGATACTCTGCGCGAAAAGAACCTACTTGAAGAGCTCTGGGCTTCGGGCAAAGCTCCGTGGAAGGTCTGGCAATGAATCGGGCGTTCTGGCATGGGAAAAAAATTTTTCTGACCGGCCATACGGGTTTCAAGGGGGGGTGGCTGTCCTTGTGGCTGGCCGACATGGGGGCTGAAGTACATGGGTTCGCTCTGGCACCTCCTACCGAGCCCAACTTCTTTGCGGTTGCAGGCCTGCAAGATCGGCTGGCCCGCAGCACGATTGCTGACATTCGCGATGAAGCTGCACTCACCCAGGCCATGCAAGCAGCCCGGCCAGACATCGTCTTGCATCTAGCGGCCCAACCGCTAGTGCGCTATTCCTATGTTGCGCCGATGGAGACTTACGCTGTTAACGTCATGGGCACCGTCAATCTGTTCGAGGCGGTGCGCCTAACGCCCAGCGTTAAGGCTGTGGTCAACGTTACCACCGACAAGTGCTATGAGAACCGTGAATGGGTCTGGCCATATCGCGAAAACGAAGCCATGGGCGGCTTCGATCCCTATTCGAGCAGCAAGGCCTGCTCAGAGCTGGTTACCGCTGCTTATCGACGCTCCTTTCTGGAATCCGCTGGCATACATCTGGCCAGCGCCCGCGCAGGCAACGTCATCGGCGGTGGCGACTGGGCGGCAGACCGGCTTGTTCCCGATTTCCTGCGCGCGATGGATGCAGGCCAGATTCTGACCATCCGCGCGCCACTCGCCACGCGCCCCTGGCAGCATGTGCTTGAGCCGCTGTCAGGCTATCTCATGCTGGCCGAAAGGCTTTTCAATGAAGGTCGACTCTTTGCGGATGCATGGAACTTCGGACCCGAAGAGGCCGACGCTCGACCGGTGCAATGGATCGTCAAATATCTGTGCAGTCAGGTTCCTCCTGCGTCTTGGCAATGTGATGCTTCGCAGCAGCCGCATGAAGCCAGCACACTCAAGCTGGACAGTTCCAAGGCCAGAGCCCTGCTTGGCTGGCGCCCGCGCTGGGATCTCCGAACCGCGCTTGGCAAGACACTGTCTTGGCATCAGGCCTGGCGGAACGGCGCGGACATGGCGGTTATCAGCCTGCAACAGATTCAGGAATACGAGGTAGCGGCACGGCAGGCATGAGCACCCGCTTCGACATCCTTGACACGCCCCTTCCGGGCTTGCGCATCCTCCAGCGCAAACCGATTGGTGACAGCCGGGGTTATCTGGAGCGCCTCTTCTGCAACGAGGAGTTGCTGTCGCTTGTTACAGGCAAGCACATCGTCCAGATCAACCACACCTTGACTGCGACACGAGGCACCGTTCGTGGCATGCATTTCCAGCGTCCGCCCCATACCGAGATCAAGCTCGTGGGCTGCCTACGCGGCGAAGTCTTTGATGTTGCAGTGGACCTGCGCCATAATTCGCCGACTTTCCTGGGCTGGCATGCCGAATTGCTCAGCGCGGACAACCACAAAGCCCTCGTTATCCCCGAAGGCTTTGCCCACGGGTTTCAAACCCTTACCGACAACTGCGAAATGCTGTATTTTCATACGGCCGCTTATCAGCCGGAAGCTGAAGGCGGCTTGAACGTGCATGACCCCCGTCTAGACATCCGGTGGCCATTGCCGGTTGCCGGACTGTCGCCACGGGATGCCGCACATCCCCTGCTGGATGTCACTTTCAGCGGGGTAGTGACATGAAATGCCGCCATTGCGGATCGGAACTCAGGCTGCCCATGGTGGATCTGGGCAGCGCACCGCCGTCCAATGCTTACCTCACCGAGCGGACCCTGCATGCGCCGGAAAAATGGTTTCCTCTCCGGGTGCTTGTGTGCGAAGGCTGCTGGCTCGCGCAAACAGAAGATTTCGCGCAGGCAAACGAACTGTTCGACTCCGAATACGCCTACTTCAGTGGTTTCTCCAGCAGCTGGCTCGCGCATTCCGAGCGCTATGTAGTCGACATGGTGGTGCGCTTCGGCCTGACC
The DNA here is from genome assembly GCA_964560935.1 of uncultured Anaerolineaceae bacterium. Lineage (GTDB taxonomy): Bacteria > Chloroflexota > Anaerolineae > Anaerolineales > Villigracilaceae > JAABUE01. Next base: position 3,400 of record CAZLOC010000355.1, read on the forward strand.
TCCGACAGTCATGTGGTCGAAGTTGCCGCCAACGATGGCTACCTGCTGCAATACGTCAAGGCACGCAGCATCGCCTGCACCGGCGTGGAGCCGACTGCCAGCACTGCCGCTGCCGCACGTGCCAAGGGCATCCCAATTGTGGAAGATTTTTTCGGCGTGCGCCTCGCGACTGACCTGGCAGCACAAGGCAAACAAGCCGATCTCACTGCGGCCAACAACGTTCTGGCGCATGTCCCTGAGATCAATGATTTCGTGCGCGGCTTTGCCATCCTGCTTAAGGCACTGGGCGTAGCCACATTCGAGTTTCCCCACCTGCTCCGACTGGTCGCCGAAAATCAGTTCGACACTATTTACCACGAGCATTTTTCCTACCTGTCGCTCACGGCAGTTGACCGAATCTTTTCTGCCAACGGCCTCACGGTATTCGATGTGGAGGAACACCCCACCCATGGTGGCAGCCTGCGCGTGTTTGCCCAGCGCAGCGATACCGGCCAACAACCGCGCAGCCCCCGGGTGGAAGAACTGCTCCAGCGCGAAGCGCGCGCGGGCATGCTCGGCGCCGACTATTACACCAGCTTCCAGGCCAAGACCGACCATGTCAAGAATGACTTTCTTGCCTTCTTGCTGGAAGCCAGGCGTCAGGGCAGAACCGTGGCCGCCTATGGCGCGGCGGCGAAGGGCAACACCCTAATGAACTACGCGGGCGTGCGCCGCGATTTGATCTCGTTCGTGGTGGACCGCAACCCAGCCAAGCAGGGCAAATACATGCCCGGCAGCCATATTCCCATTCATACGCCAAGCATGCTGCTTGAGGATCGTC
>CAZLOC010000356.1:0-4192 GCA_964560935.1 uncultured Anaerolineaceae bacterium
TGCTGACCAACCGCATCTGCGGCGTATGCCCCGAAGCGCATCACATGGCAGCCGCTAAAGCCGCGGATATGGTCTATCACGTCGACCCGCCACGCACGGCCAAGCTGCTGCGCGAACTGCTGTACTCGGCCTTCTTCGTCACCGATCACGCCACGCATTTTTACGCGCTGGCCGGTCCCGATTTTGTGATGGGACCCGATGCGCCCGTGGCAGAACGTAATATCCTGGGCGTCATCCACAAGGTCGGGTTGGAGATCGGCGGCAAGGTCATTAATGCGCGCAAGGCTGGTCATACCGTCATCGAGATGATCGGTGGACGCAAGGTGCATCCTTGCACATCCATCCCGGGCGGGTTGACCAAGGGCATCACCAAGGAACAGCAAAAGGAAATTCTTGAGCTAGGCAAGTGGGCTGTCGAATTTGGTCAATTCAGCCTGAAACTGTTCAACGACATCGTGCTCGGCAACAAGGAGTATGTGGACCTGATCCTGGGCGACATCTATACCCACCGCACCTATTACATGGGCATGGTGGACGAGAACAACCACATCAATTTCTATGATGGCAAGGTGCGCGTGGTCAGCCCCGAGGGCAAGGAATTTGTCAAGTATGCCCCGCAAGATTACACCCAGCACATCGCCGAGCGCGTCGAACCATGGACCTATCTCAAGTTCCCGTATCTCAAGGACGTCGGCTGGAAGGGCTTTACCGACGGTAAAGAGTCGGGCGTCTACTGCGCTACGCCGCTTTCGCGCCTGAACGCCGCAGACGGCATGGCGACCCCGCTGGCACAGGAGGAATACGAAAAATTCTACAAGACGCTGGGCGGCAAACCCGTCCACCAGCGTCTGGCGACCCACTGGGCGCGCCTGATCGAACTGCTCTATGCAGCCGAGCGCTGGGTGGAACTGGCCTCCGATCCTGAAATCACTTCGGACAACTTCCACACCAAACCCAGCGAAGTCCCGACCGAGGGCGTGGGAATCGTGGAAGCGCCGCGCGGCACGCTCACCCACCACTACATTACCGACGAGCGCGGCGTGTTGACCAAGGTCAACCTGATCGTGGGCACCACCAACAACTATGCCCCGATCAGCATGTCGATCAACAAGGCAGCCAGCAGCCTGATCAAGAAAGGGACGGTCGTCACCGAGGGCATGCTCAACATGGTTGAGATGGCCTTCCGCGCATACGATCCCTGTTTCGGTTGCGCCACGCACTCCCTGCCCGGCAAGATGCCGCTGCAAGTCACCATTCGTGACGCACAAGGCAAGCCGGTCGAGGTACTCAAACAATATTGTTAAAGACGGGAGGAGCATCCGTTGAGGTGAGGGCTGCTGGATGCGTCCACAGCTCTCACCAACGGGTGGCGCAAAATGACAAAGATACTCGTAATCGGACTCGGCAACCCCATTCTAGGCGACGACGGAGTCGGCTGGAAGGTAGCCGAGGAAGTAAAAGCTCACCTTCCCTCACCCCGCCTTCGGCACCCCTCTCCCAATGGGAGAGGGGACGGGGGTGAGGGAAGCACCATCGAAGTGGAATGTCTCTCCTTAGGCGGTCTCAGCTTGATGGAACACCTGCTGGGATATGAACGGGCGATCATTGTCGATTCAATGGAAACAGGCCAAGGTCCCGCAGGAAGCGTACGGACGTTCCCGCTCGCTTCGCTATCGGACCCGATGTCTGGTCACTCCGCATCGGCCCACGACACATCCCTGATGACTGCCCTTAAAACCGCCGAAGTCATCGGCGCAGATATTCCAAGGCGAGTGGATGTGGTTGCGATCGAAGCCCAAAATGTGTACGATTTCAGCGAAGAACTTTCCCCCCCTGTTGCCGCAGCTGTACCCGAAGCGGTGCAGGCTGTATTCGATTTACTTCAAGGAGTCCCCTATGATCTCTCCTGAACTCTTGCGCCGATTTCCCTTCTTCAGTTTCATGGACGACAAGCAGCTCAAAGCAGTTGCCATGATCGCCGAGGAAAAAAACTATGGCAACGCAGACGAAATTATTGCAAACAACAGCCCGGCAGAAAAGCTCTTCTTCCTCATAGAAGGCAATGCCTCCTATTATTACGTTGTCACCAGCGAGCACGACCCGTACTACAAACAGGAATACTTCATCAGCGACTTCAACCCCGGCGAAATTTTTGGCATTTCTGCCCTGATCGAACCGTATGTGTTCACCGCTGCCGTTCGTGCTGAAAAGTCCTGCCGCCTGATCGAGATCGACGCATCCGCCCTGCGCGCCCTGTGCGAAGTGGATGCCGCGCTTAACTGCGGCTTAATGCGCGCGGTGGCCAAAGCTGCGATGGAACGCCTGCAACACACGCGCGTGCAATTGATCGCCGCGAAAGCTTAAAACATAATCTACCCCTCAATAGCCGGGAAAAGTCACCCGGCTATTGGTGTTTAAGAACATTGTGATTTGGTTCCGGCATGTATAATAACGAAAATCCCTCGCCAAAGGATTCATAATGGATAGTTGTATCTTCTGTAAAATTATCAATGGGGAAATGCCCGGGACCATCGTTTATAAGGACGCGGAAGTCACTGCCTTCCGTGATATAAACCCGGTCGCGCCCGCGCACCTCCTGATCGTGCCCAACAAGCATATCGCATCGGTCAATGAAGTCCTGCCTGAAGACGAGCCTGTCCTGGGCCGGCTCTTCACACTCGCCAGAAAACTGGCCGAACAAGAAGGGATCGACGAAAACGGGTATCGCTTGATCGTCAACACCGGCGCGCATGCTGGACAAGTCGTTTTCCACCTGCACATGCACTTAATGGGTGGGCAGCGCATGCGGCATCCCATTGGGTAGCAAAGAACAATGTCATTGCGAGGGCTGGTGGTTGAGTAGGGCGAGTGCTTTTTTCGCCCGTATCGAAACCCAGCCCGAAGCAATCTCCGATTTAATGAGAAAATTCTACTTTCGGGAGATTGATTTCATAGATGCTTCGTTCGCTGGAAAGCGCTCACTCGCAACCCTGCCGCACTTCGGCGGGGCAATGACATATACGACATTGTTTTGACAGATATGCGCAAGCAACCTATAATCATCAACCTATTTCCCCTATTGGAAGGTTTGGATGCACAATAAGCGTAACCTGGTAATTTTATTCATCACCCTGGTCATCATGATGATGGGCTTTGGGATCATCATCCCGATCCTGCCTGACCTGGTCGTCAAATTCGGCGGCACAGGTGTGGAGATGGGCGGATTGATGGCGATCTTCTCCGCCATGCAATTCCTTTTCTCGCCGATGTGGGGGGGACTTTCTGACCGCTTCGGGCGCAAACCGATCCTGATGCTGGGCGTGTTTGGGAACGCCATCAGCATGCTGGCGCTTGGGCTTTCCACGCAGTTATGGATGTTGTTCGCCGCGCGCGGTCTGGCCGGCATCCTTTCTTCGGCCACGCTGCCGACGGCCATGGCCTACATCAGCGACAGCACGGACGAGAAGAGTCGCGGCGGCGGGATGGGCGTGATCGGCGCGGCCATGGGGCTGGGCATGGTGCTCGGCCCGGGCGCGGGCGGCCTGCTCAGCGCCATCTCTCTGCAAGCGCCATTTTATTTTGCGGCAGCGCTTTCTCTGATAGCGATGTTTGCCATCTGGCGTTTCCTGCCCGAATCGCTGGCGGCTGAGAAACGGGATACACCGGTTAAACTACAAGGTCCGCAGCTAAGAGCGATGTGGCAGTCGCTCTTTGGACCGCTTGCCTTTCTGTTCATCACTGCTTTCATGATCAGCTTCGCGATGACCAATTTCGAAGGGATTTATGCTTACTACGCCAAAGACCGCTACGGCTACGGGCCCGAAACGATCGGGGTTATCCTGACGGCCATCGGCGTGGTCTCCGTCATCGCGCAAGGCATGCTGACCGGCATCGCTACACGCAGATTCGGCGAAGCCAACGTGATCAAGGCCTCCCTGATTGCCAGCGTGGTTGGCTTCCTGGTCATGCTCCTGGCAAACAATCTGCTAACCGTTATCCTGACCTCTTCCTTGTTTGTCCTGGCCAACGCCATGCTGCGCCCGGCGGTCTCGTCGTTGATCTCCCAGCGCACCACACAGGGACAGGGTATCGCCATGGGCCTGAACAACGCCTATATGAGCCTGGGGCGCGTCGTCGGTCCGTTATGGGCCGGGGTCGTGATCGATGTCAACCTGTATTTCCCGTTCATCAC
>CAZLOC010000357.1:0-4183 GCA_964560935.1 uncultured Anaerolineaceae bacterium
GGTGGCTTGGTCGGCATTCTCACCCTGGATGACCTGCTGAGCCTGCTGGCCGAGGAAATGACCGAACTGGCCAAGCTGGTGTCGCACGAGCGGCAGCGCGAGGCAGCCGTCCGTACCTGAATCGTGGAATGCGAGGCACGTAGAACCTGAACGACAATTGCCGTCAAGCCGAAGCTTCACTTCATCCAGCCGAGGCGCTTGCCATTGCATTCATCTTCATTCCGGGCAGAAGGCTTCTTGCCGCACTTTTCCATCGGGCTTGTGAGAATTGCATAGATCTCAGCGTAGTCGGAGTCTGGATATTGAAGCGTATATTCCTCCCCATACAGCGCCTTGATATTCTGCGCAAACGCCCGCAGGTGATTGCGGGATCCGCACAATAAGCTTTCGTAGACCGCATCGATATCCGCATGATCGGAGCGTCCAATGGCTTCCTTGATATCCACCATGTCCTTTTCTTCGATAAGTCCGCCCACCTTCAGGGCCTCGAGGGGCCCCACCATTCCCGTGCCAATCAACGTTGTATAGAGTGATTGCAGGGTTGTGTTGGTGAACTCGCCGATGTCATTGCCCGCCGCTGGGTCAGCCAGGTCGTATTTCTTCAGCAACTTGAGCAGGGCATTCATGTGCATCTGCTCGGAACTGGCGATATTCGAGAACACCGTGAGGTCCCATTCCTCGTAGAGGGTCAGATAAACATCCCGCGCCAGTTTTTCCTCTTCTCGCATGAAGAGAAGATCTTCTTCCTCCAGCGTGGTTAGTGGCAGGGTGGCACTGTAGGCAGCTGAATAAAACAGGGCGCTAAAAGCCATCATCACCACCGTGATAAGCACTGAAACTTTTCTGATAAGCATCTTCATTCTCCTTCGCGACGAAATTCATTTTCGTTTGCGCGCAACTGTTGGCTTCTGAGGGGCGCGGCAACCTAATCCCAAGGCAGATGCCACTTGCGCGCCCATCATGAGGAGATTCTCTTCCATCATGAACAACCACCCCGTCAGGCTAGACGCTTATGATGGATATGCAATACGGAAAACCCCTTTAATATGGGGTCGAGAATGCCATCCCCGCTTGCCGCCTCGTTTCAGGCACCGGTTTCTGGCTGCTAATCTCACATTGAACGGGGGTTTTGGGGAAGCGCAAACACCCCGTTCGATCTCGGGCAAACTGGGAGCAGACTCAAACCGTTCCATCCTGAACCTTGTAATCGCGACGAAGGTCATCATGTCTATCAGTCGGAGCGCGTTGTTCGTGTTGCTTGCATTGGAGTGTGGGCAGGTGCGGATTCAACCGGTGGATGCAACGGATTGGTGAAAACGCTCGGCGGGTGTTTCGTAGTTTAGTGTTTTCCTTGGGCACCCTTTCAATTTCCGCGCTACGGCATTGGGCCTGGCTTGCGAGTAGGCCGAAGGGTCAATACCCTTGGGGAAATACTGCCTCAATAGCCCGTTCGTATTCTCATTCGTCCCATGCTACCAAGCGTGATTGTCCGTCTTCTGGGCGTATGACGCGAACGAGCATGACTCGTGTACGCTGCAAATCCGCCAGCCGCTCCTTCTTCAGGGCGCCTCACTTTTCTGCCAGCGGTCCCACATCAGTGCTTTCTGCTTTTCTGTGTACAGATCCGAGGTCTTTGCTTCATTGGCAACACTCCTCCTGCTTGCGCAGTTACTAGTGTGTTGCATCCACCAGTTGAATTCACAGCAACAACAGACATTCGACCAAGTCACCCAAAACGGTCAGTTGATGGCACTATTTATCCGGTGGCGATGGTTGATCCACGGATAGCATAGGTGTAACTGTGGCCCAGGCGCTCCATCGGCATCAGTACTGAGTATTGGCGAGGCGAGGCGATGAGCAGCAGCCTAATCTTCACCGTGAATGGGACTTTTACGATTGCTCCTGACCAGCAGGTCTTCGTTGATACTGTTATCAACAAGCCTCTGGTCATGCTGCTGAGTAGAAAATCGGTCTGTGGGAAGAAGCAATGGAGAACGCTATGTCGCACACGCTTTACCGGCAACTGCTTGCCCATGCCGGATTGCCCATTGCCGATGTTCAGCGTATTCAGCGTTTGCACCAAGTCCTTGTGCCAGCCTCCAATATGAATTGCGAAGCATTATGAGATGGGGTGCGCAGGGATGCTGTGTGAGCTGAGGAAATTATGGTCGCGCTGAAATCCTCCCGGACCTGGCTGTTGATCGCCGGCCTGCTACTTATGTTGCTGGGCGGTAGCGTGCTATTCGTCAATCAGCATTGGCACAAGTTCATGCTCGAGGCTAGCGACGCCACTCAGCGCGAGCTCGACCTGCTGGCCATCTTGGTCAAGGCGGAACTGGATAACGGCAATGCCCCGCTCGCCGAAGTCATTCTGACGAATTGGGGGACTGCCCAGTCCGACGTGGCGTCCGTGCGGCTCGTGGCCTCAAATGGTGTCGTCATCAGTGAATACCGCCGCCCCGCGCCCGCCGGGCAGGATCTGACCCTCGAAGTACCGATCAAGTATTCAGATGCGGGAGAGGCTAAGCTCATCCTCAGCAAGGATCTGGCCGAGGTCACACAACATCACTATTGGGTCATGCTCCAGTTGGCTGCCGCGCTGGTCATCGTGGCTGCCATGCTGGTCGTCCTCATCCGCCTGCAACTCCGGCATAAAAGGGAGTCAGTAAAGTTGGGGATCGAAATGGCCAGGCGCGAGTCCGCGCAGCAAGCCCTGCGCGAGAGTGAACAACGTTATCGCATCCAGATCGAACACGCGCCTGAGGCGATCGTGGTGTTCGATGCCGACAGCGGCAACTTCGTTGATGCAAATGAGAACGCGGCGCGTCTTTTCGGCATGTCGCTGGAAGAACTCTTCCAGCATTCACCCGCAGAACTGAGCCCGTCCACGCAGCCCAACGGACGTGCCTCAGTCCAATTGATGATTGAGCGGGTAAGCGAGGCGCTGAGCGGTGCTACCCCGGTGTTTGACTGGACACATCGTAACGCGGCCGGACAGGACATTCCCTGTGAAGTGCGCCTGGTACGCCTGCCCACCACGGGGCGTAATCTGGTACGCGGCAGCATCACCGACATCAGCGAGCGCAAGCGGGCCGAGCAAGCCAAGCACGAGAACGAGATGCGCTTCAGGCAACTGTTCGAGCAGGTTCGCACGGTGGCGGTGCAGGGCTACGCAGCTGATGGCAGCGTGCGCTATTGGAATCAGGCCAGCGAAATCCTGTACGGCTACAGCAAAGAAGAGGCCGTCGGCAAAAACATGCTGGAACTCATCATTCCCCCATTCATGCGCGAAGAAGCCGGCCAGGCCGTGCGTCAGATGTCGGAAAGTGGCCAGGCCAGGCCTGCCGAGGAATTGCAATTGATGCGCAAGGACGGCTCTCTGGTGCCGGTCTTTTCGAGCCACGTGGTGCTGGAGGCAGCCGGCTCGGGCCCGGAACTCTACTGTCTGGATGTGGACCTCAGCGAGCGCAAACTGGCTGAGGAATCCCTGCGTCTGACCCAATTCTCGCTCGACCATGCACCGGATGGCGTGTTCTGGCTGGATAGGGATGGTTGCGTCGGATACGTCAACGATGAGACTTGCCACAGTTTAGGCTACACCCGTGAAGAATTGCTGAACATGCACGTCTGGGACTTCGACCCGGATTTCAACCCGGACAAGTGGCCGCAACAATGGGAGTACATGCGCCGGTTGGGTGCCCGAACCTTTGAGACCCGCCATCGCCGCAAGGACGGCACGGACCATCCGGTGGAGATCTCGGTCGTGCAGACATCCTACGGCGACAAGGAGCATCAAACGGCTTTCGTGCGCGACATCAGCGAGCACAAAGCGAGCGAGACCCGGTTGCGCCAGGATAGGGAGCAACAACAAGTGCTGCGTGAAATGCTGGAAGACGTGGTCAAGGGCAGTGCGTTGAAAGAAGCTCTTGACGCCTGCCTGGCCCGGTTGCTGGGAGTTTCCTGGCTTTCCCTGCTGCCCAAGGGGGGCATTTTTCTGATGGCGAACGATGGCCAAACCCTGCAATTGACTGTGTCGCGCAATCTGTCGCCAGAGATCCGGTCCCTCTGCGATCGGGTGCCACGGGGTTGCTGCCACTGTGGTCGCGCTGCAGTTAGCCGAGAACTGCAGTTTTCCAGTTGCCTGGACGAGCGCCACGAAATCAGCTTTCCCGGCATGACCGAG
>CAZLOC010000358.1:0-4155 GCA_964560935.1 uncultured Anaerolineaceae bacterium
TGAACATGATCACCCCAGTTCTTTGTCTGCTGCTGCCAGGATGCGAGTCAGCTCCGCCTGCTGGCTGGACTCCAATGGTTCGGGGCGGTGATTCTGGATAATCGACTTCACACGGTCACGGGCAACCGCGCGCGCGTCGCGGTACCTGCTGTTGCTGTCCAGTTCATGAGTCACCCCCCGCACGAGCGAATTGCGGATGTGCTGACGCGTATGCTTTTGTGCAAGGAAGTGGCCGCCGGGTCCAACCGCAGAGATGGCGTCCATGGCGAGTGTCTCTTCGCTAACCTCCATTTGCATCAAATAGGCGCGTGCGCGTTGGTAGAGGTCTTCATCCAGGATGATCTGCTCCGGGTATAGGCGTGTGTAGGTGCGGGCGAGTCCCATGCCTGTAACGATCTCAGGGCTGGTCAGGCCGGCGAGCAAAGAATCCAGGGCCGGTTCGGCTGCAGATTGCCACGTGCCCGCTTCAACGGAATCGGTCCCGTAACAGGCGCCAAGGGATGGCATGCCCCAGTGGTGTGGCATCTCGACCACGCCATAGCGCCCGCGGGCATCGCGCGGGTAGCTGATATAACCGCCAGTGCGCGGATCCGCCCAGGCCTGCATCAGCGAGTGGAAGACCGGCGCGCCGGGCGCGACCAGTTGCATCAACACGGTGGCGCTGATGATCTCGGCGTCGGCCATGGCCAGCGCGCCAGCATGAGTGGCAGGAGCGGTGGTGCCCAGCGTGGGCATCGCCAAAAAACCGACCGGTACCCCCGCTTCGGCCATGACGATCGCGCCTTCGATGCCGGCGTGGTCTTGCATCAACGGCGCAATGGTGCAGACGACCAGCGAGAGCGGCGGGCGCTCCCGTAGTTTCTCCTTGCTGCCAGTAATGACGGTCCCCATCTCGACCGCATACTGGCATTCACGCTCGCCCATGATGGTCTCAGATTGCACATGCTTGACCGAGTTGTTCCAGCAGGCGTCCAGTTCGTGCAAGATGGACGCCCGCCCGTAGTCCTGGGCGCTGACCATCGGCCAGAGAAAGCCAATCGAAGGCAGGTAATCAGACACACGCGCCATCATAGCCACGTCGCTTTTGCGCGAGGCGCGTTCTATCTGGCTGTCCAGGTCGACCACCTGCACGCCGCAGCCGTCGGTGGTGAAGTAGGTGACGCCGTCTTCGAGTTGCAGGTCGTATTCGGGCACACGCGCGCCCATCAGGAAGTAGCGCGGCACGCTTTTCATGGCTTTGAAGACCAGTTCGCGCGGGAATTTGACGATCTGTGTGGCTTTGTCCACAATCGCGCCATGCCCGTCCAGGATGGCCAGCGCCTTCTCCGAGGGAAACTTGACCCCCACAGTTTCTAGAATATCCAGCGTGGCTTCCTGAAGCTGGTCCAGTTGTTCATCAGTAAGATACTGGATTCGATAGGCAGGGCGTAACGGTTCAAGTGGCGGACGTTGAACACTCATGGTTGTACTCCTTTAGGCCCGGGTTAAACGGGTTTTGAAAAAATCCGGCCTTTGCAAGAAATTTGTGTATCTTCTCAAAAAGAATGGGGGAAGTGGGGTGTTTTGGGCGGGCGAAGCCCGCCCAAAACACCCCACACCCCGTTTTGTTGAAAAGATACAAATTTGGTACTGTTCGAGCGACAGTACAACCCTCGCTCGAACGCAACTTGTTTATTCGCCTACTTTTTCGAGTACTTTATACGGATCGAAGGCATCCCGCAGGCCGTCTCCAATGTAATTGACAGAAATAATGGATAGGAAGATCATCAGGCCGGGGAAGATAGCCAGCCAAGGATACTTGGTCAAATGTTCCTGCGCGTTGCTCAGCAAATTGCCCCAACTCGGGGTGGGCGGCTGGATGCCAAATCCCAGGAAACTGAGCCCGGACTCTTCGATAATGGCATAGCCCAGTTCCAGCGTGGCTTCAACGATGATTGGGCCGATCGAATTGGGCAGGATGTGGCCGACGATGATGCGGAAGTCCGAGCCGCCCAGGGCGCGGGTAGCAGTCACAAAGTCCATTTCGCGCAGCGTGAGGAAGGTCGCCCGCACGATGCGCGCAAAGGTCATCCAGGCCAGGATACCGATCACCAACGCAATCGTCAACACGTTGTTCTTTTCGAAGATGGGCAGTTCCACCTCGCGCAGGATGGCGCTCAACAGGATCAGGACCAGGAACGATGGCAGCGACAGGAAAGTATCGGTGATGCGCATCAGGATACCATCCAGCTTGCCTCCGTAATAGCCAGCGATTGCGCCCACCGGGACGCCGATAGCGATGGATATGACGACTACCAGCAGGCCGACGGTCAGGGAGATGCGGCCGCCATAGAGCACGCGAGTGAAGAGATCGCGCCCGAGCGCATCTGTCCCCATGGGGTGTCGCAACGACGGCGGTTGGTAGCGCTCTGTCATCGTAGATAGTTCCGGGTCGTAGGGAGAAAGCGGCGCGAAGATGACCAGCAAGATGAGCAGGGTCAGGACAATCGAGCCACCAATTGCGCCCGGGTGCTTGCGGAAGCGTTTCCAGACCGCGGCGGCCAGGCTGGTTGTTTCAGCAGTGATCGCGGGGTATTTGGCTTTGTCTGTGGGGAATTCAGCGATGTTGTTGTTCATGGCTAATCGTAGCGCACACGCGGGTCAAGGAATGCGTAGAGTAAATCTGCCAGCAGATTCGAGAAGATGATGAAGGAGGCGCCGATGATCAGCACAGCCAGCAGGATGGGATAATCGCGTTGCAAGGCAGCCTGGTAATACAAGCGTCCCATGCCGGGCCAGGAAAACAGGATTTCCACAAATATTGCTCCGCTGAAGATGTACGGCAGGTCCAATGCCAACAGGGTGATGAGGGGAATGAGCGCATTTCGCAGCGCGTGTTTATAAATGACAACCCGGTTTGGCAAGCCTTTGGCGCGCGCGGTGCGCAGGTAATCCTGGTGGATAACATCCAGCATGCTGGAGCGCAGGAAGCGCGAGTACCAGGCGATCCAGCCCAGGCTGCCGGTCATGACCGGCAGGATGAGGTGCACGATGCGGTCGCCCAGGTTGAAGCCAACAGCCCCGACAGAGATCATGCCACCGGAAGGTAAAAGCGGGCCTCCCGTGAACGGGTTCTTCAGCCAGGCATAGAAGATCAGAATCAGCAGCAGCCCCAGCCAGAATTCCGGGATGGCTTGCCCGGCGAATGAAAAAGTTGTCACAGCGATGTCAAAGGAAGAATATTGCCGGATGGCGGAGATGATGCCGATTGGAATGGCGATCAAAACCGCCCCCAGCATCGTGATAGTCATCAAATAAATGGTATTGGGCAGCCGCTGTCCGATTTCTTCCAGGACAGGCTTACGGGTCCGAAACGAGAAGCCGAAATCGCCACGAAGAACACCTTTGCGCGTGCCGTAGCTTTCGGCGATTCCATCGCCGTCTAAGTCCACTTCCATCCAGTCGTTGCCTACCAGCCAGATGAGATACTGGGTTGGCAGCGGCTTGTCCAATCCAAATTGTCGTTTGAGAAGTTCTATCTTCTCTGGGTTGATATGGCGGCTCTGACCGTGTCCGGCCAGGGGGCCGCCCGGCGCCAGATTGACCAGTGCGAACAGCACAACACTGAGCAGGAAGAGCAGTCCGATAGTCTGAATCAAGCGCCGGGCGACGTAAGCGGTCATCTTATTTGAGGGTCCAGTCTGCGGAGTTCCAGGTCACGATATCGTTGGTGGTGGATTGCACGCCCTGCAAGCGGACAGAATGCGCATCCGCATTGATGGCCGTGAAGAGCCACACTTCGGGCAATTCCGCTTCCATGATTTCGGCCATATCACAAAAGAGTTCTTTGCGATATTCTTCATCCAAGGTGTAGGCTTCATCAAGCAGTGCATCGAACTCTTCATTCATCCAGCGCCCGTAGTTGTAGCCATAGTCAGGCGTGGCGGCTTCTGAATAGTAGTACGACCACAAGTAATCGACCGGGTCTGTGCCAGAGTAACCGTCATCCCAGATGTCCATGTCGAAATTGCCGCTCTGTTCGATGCCGCCATCTGCTGAGTAAGCCCAGAGCACGCTGCCTTCGACAACACTCAGGTTGAGCTTGATGCCGATCTCGCGCATTTCCTCAGCGATGAACTGCTGGGTCAGGGTGAGAGCCTCGCCATATTCGGCATA
>CAZLOC010000359.1:0-4080 GCA_964560935.1 uncultured Anaerolineaceae bacterium
TGTCTTTCTGCCCGAGAACAAACAGATCCGCGTCTTCGCCACCTCGCAGAATTACTTCCCCGATGCCAACGAACTGGCCGTGGCCGCCTGGGCTTACGAACACAACGAACCCGCTGGCCGCGGCACCGACACGTTGCCCGCCGTCCCGATACGCTGCCAGCCGCTCAAGACCGCCAATGGGATAGTCGGCGTGCTGGGAATTCGCCCAAAGGAAGCGGGCAGTTTCCTCAACCCCGAACAGCGCCAGACGCTATTCGCGTTTGCCAACCAGGCCGCGCTAGCCATCGAACGTGCCAGCCTGGCCGAACAAGCCCGTCACGCCGAGTTGTTGCAGGCCGCCGAAAAACTGCAGACCGCCCTGCTCAACTCCATCTCGCACGACCTGCGGACGCCTCTCGTATCTATCACGGGTGCATTAACCGCTCTCGAGGATCAAAGCGAGACAATTGAATCGTCCACGCGGCAAAGACTGGTCGAGACAGCCCGCGAAGAAGCTGACCGGTTAAACCGCCTGGTTGGGAATTTACTCGATATGACCCGTCTCGAAGCGGGTGCGCTTAAGGTCAAACGCGACCTATGCGATGTGCAGGATATTATCGGTACTGCCCTTGGGCAGATAGAAGAACGTTTAACGGGACGTAGTGTTCGGGTCCATGCAAGTGAAGCGTTGCCTCTCATCCAATTGGATTTTGTATTGATTGTTCATGTCATCAGTAATTTGCTCGATAATGCGCTCAAGTATTCGCCGGCCGGGTCACCGTTGGATATCCAGGCGCAAATTGTTGGAAGTGAAATCCAGATCGAGGTGCGTGATCACGGGATTGGCATCCCGGAGGATGACCTGGAGCGCGTGTTCGATAAATTCTATCGTGTCCAAAGGCCGGAGCAAGTGACAGGCACAGGGCTGGGACTCGCAATCTGTAAAGGGATAGTAGAGGCGCACGATGGCCGCATCTGGGCAAAGAACCGGCCCGAAGGCGGCGCAGTTTTTACGATAGCATTGCCAATTGAGGCTGACCAATGACTCGCATCCTGGTAGTAGATGATGAGCGTCCCATTCGGCGCTTCTTGAATGCGTCGCTGAGTGCACAATATGAAATCGTCGAAGCCGTCGATGGAGAGGATGCGATTCGCGCAGTTGCAACTGAACACCCTGATCTGGTCATCCTTGACCTAGGCTTGCCCGATATGGACGGTGTGGAAGTGACGCGCCGCCTGCGTGAGTGGACGCAAATCCCCATCATTATCGTTACCGTACGCGAGCAGGAAAATGATAAAATCACTGCCCTCGACGCAGGCGCTGATGATTATTTAACAAAGCCGTTCGGAGCCGGCGAATTGATGGCGCGTATCCGTGTTGCCTTGCGCCGCTCAATCCAGCCTGAAGCCGAATCTGTGTTCACGACAGGGGATTTGACCGTTGATCTATCTCGACGGATTGTTACTCGTGATGGTCTGGAAATTAATCTGACCCCCATCGAGTACGAAATCCTGCGCATGCTCGTCCAAAATGCGGGCAAGGTGTTGACTCACCACCAGTTGTTAAGACTTGTTTGGGGAAGGGCCTATGAAACTGAGACGCATTTGTTGCGAGTAAACGTGAGCAACCTCCGCCGTAAAATAGAGCCTGACCCCACCCGCCCACAGTACTTGATCACTGAACCGGGGGTTGGATACCGCTTGCGTACTGTAGCTTGAACTATTCATCGAAATACTGGGAATTTACATCCCGAAATTAATTCTCCGTCCATTTAAACGATGAAGTCCAACCGCCTTGAGTTGGACTTCGTAAACCTTTTAACCTGGCAGGTTACGCTTGCTGTGTAACCTCTGCGGATTTTGGCTGCTCTGCAATTTGATACCCCGCTTCCCACTTCTCGGCAAATTTCACGCGGATATACCCATAACGCACCAACAGCATGACCACGCCTACGACCGCCATGAGGCCAGCCACGAGGCGCGAGTAGCTCAAGTCCGTACCGGGGATGCGGGGTTGGTCCGGGCGGAAGGCTTCGATGAGCACGCGTCCCACGCCGGCCAAAACCAGCCACCAACTGAACATCGCGCCAGGCTTGAACTTTTCCGGGAAACGGCGTGCAACCCACAGCAGCGCGCCTGCGGCCAGGAAATTCCAGATCATCTCATAAGCAAAGGCAGGATGGAAACGCGTGCTATCCGGATACAGGTTCATATCATTGTAGGGCGGGATGCGGTGTTGCGCTTCGACGGAAATGCCCCAGGGCAACGTAGTCGGCTGGCCATAGAGCTCCTGGTTGATGAAATTGGCCGGGCGGGCGATGGCCTGTCCGATCATCGTGACGGGAGCGGCCACGTCCAGGAGCAGCCACAGGTCCAGGTTGTTACGGCGGACGTAGAAAATCATCGCCAGCGCGCCGAAAAGCAATCCGCCGAAGAAGTGCAATCCGCCTTGGGGGATGTTCAAGATCTGGCCGGGGTTGTCCATGTAGTAGGAATTGCCCCCCAGTGTAGCGTTGGCGACATACCACAGGCGCGCCCCAACTACCCCAACCGGTAAAGCCCAGATCAAAGAGTTCCAGATGTGCTCACCGTTTTCGCCACGACGAGTGTACTCGCGCTCGGCGATCCAGGCAGCTATCATCACGCCCAGCATGACCAGCACACCATACCAGCGCAAAGCAAAATTGATACCAAAAATTTTGAATGAAAAGATGACAGGATCGATCAAGAGACACCTCTAGGTTTGGAGTGCAGCCATTATATCACCCCGGGCATGACGCCTATCACCCTTGAATTGTGACAAATACCACATTACTATTTACCACAAATGTTTACAATAAGCTTAAAGGTTTACCAAAAGAGTAAACGTTTAAATGCCATGATCCGCATCAACCGCCAGACCGACTACGCCATCCGTGTCATCCTGGCCCTCGCCAAGCAGGGGGACGAGGCCATGTTATCCACCTCCCAGATCCAGCAGGAAATGCTCATCCCGAAGGCGCTCTCCCTGCGCGTGGTAGCGAAATTGGCGAAAGGCGGATTCATCCTCACCTACCCTGGCCGCGAAGGCGGGCTGAAACTGGCGCGTCCGGCGGTAGAGATCAACCTGCGCCAGGTCGTGACACATTTCGAAAGCAATTTCACGGTCTCAGAATGTTTACACGGGGGCGGTACCTGCCCCTTCGATCACAGTTGCCCTGTCCGCTGTCGGTGGGCGCGCTTGCAAGCCCTGATCCTCCAGGAACTGGAAAACACCAGCTTCGACGAACTGGCGCGGGAAGCAGCCTCGGTGGTTGATGTGGTTCCATTGAGCATTGCGCAGGCTGAGACTTAGAGTGCAGCGGAGAAAAGGAGGTTGAGTCCTGGGAGGGATGTCACGAAACCATCGCATAATACCTATCAACTATTCTTGTTTTCATATAAAATATTTATGACACACAATCAACAATTCTAAGGAGTCGTAATGGACCTTGTCCTGCTCTCACGATGGCAGTTTGCCATCACCACGATCTATCACTTCTTCTTCGTCCCGCTCACGCTGGGCCTGGGCTGGTTCGTCGCCATCATGCAGACCCAGTACTACCGCACGAGGGACGAAAACTATCGCCGCATGGCAAAGTTCTGGGGCAAACTGTTCCTGATCAATTTTGCCATGGGCGTAGTGACCGGCATCGTGCAGGAGTTCCAGTTCGGCATGAACTGGTCGGAATACAGCCGTTATGTGGGCGACATTTTCGGCGCGCCGCTGGCCATCGAAGCCCTGCTGGCCTTCTTCCTCGAGTCTACTTTCCTTGGATTATGGCTTTTCGGGGAGGGCAAAGTACCCGAAAAAGTGCACCTGGCTTCTATCTGGCTGGTTGTGTTTGGTTCCAATCTTTCAGCGCTGTGGATCCTGATCGCCAACGGCTGGATGCAGCACCCGGTGGGCTATGTGATCAACGAAGTCACAGGCCGCGCCGAACTGGTCGATTTCGCCGCGCTGATCTTCAACCCCAAGGCCTGGCTGTTCTTCTGGCACACCATTTCGGCCGGGTTTGTCACGGCGGCTTCGTTCGTTATGGGTATCAGCGCCTGGCACATCCTGCGCAAGAACGAGACGGA
>CAZLOC010000360.1:0-4057 GCA_964560935.1 uncultured Anaerolineaceae bacterium
GCGCGCGCGGCCTGCTGGCCGAACTACGCTCCCCCTCCCTGCGGTTCCGGGACGATGAAATTGCCGCATGGATGAAAAAAAACCTCCCCGGCATACCCAGCGAGAACCTGGATCTGCTTAACGAAAAGACAGAGGGTTGGGTGGCCGCCCTGCAAATCATGCGCCCTTCCCTGAGCGGACGCGACGCGCAGAGCGCGAACGAGATGATCTCTGGACTGAGCGGCTCACTGCAATTCGTTTTCGAATATCTCGCCGAGGAGGTTTTTCGGCGTTTACCAGACGACACCCAGGAATTCCTGCTGCGGACATCCATCCTTTCCCAGATGGACGCAGCAGCCTGTAATGCAGTAACCGGGATGAAAGAATCGCAAGTCATATTACAGCGCCTGGAAAAGCAAAACCTGTTCCTCACCAGTCTCGATCCCAACCAACGTTGGTACCGCTATCATTACTTGTTCCGTGATTTCCTTACCAGCCGTCTGCAACGCGAAGGGACAGAATATGCGAAGGACCTCGAACGGGTTGCGGGCGTTCACTATGAAGGCCAGGGTGAACTCGAGGCTGCTTATACGCACTACCTGGCCGCGCAGGATCATGCCTCCGCTGCGCGTGTGATTTTGGTCTTCGCCGCAGATTTCGTCGAACGCGGACGTGTCGAGATCCTGCATCGCTACCTGAACGCTTTGCCGGTAGAAGTCATGCGGGCGAACCCGGAATTGTTGTTACAGCACGGGAACGCCCACTGGCGGCTGGGACAGGCTGGCCTGGCAATTGCCTCCTTCGAAGACGCGCATTCCGCTTTTTCGGCGGTGGGCAACTCCGGGGGAGTCTGCCGCGCTCTTACCCGTCTGGCAGAAGTCAACCGCGCCCAGGGACATTACCGCCAGGCGCAACATCTGGCCGCCGAAGCGTTGTCCTTTGCGAGTGAGAACGACCATGCTGCCAGGGCAGAAGCCCTGATGGCGCTTGCCAAAAGCACCGGTTTCTTGTCCGGCATGGACCAGGGACGTTCGCTGGCTGAACAGGCTGTCGAAGAATCGCGGAAAGCCAGCGATAAGCTCAGTTCGCTGGCACGCGCAAATTACCTGCAATCGCTGGGGCAAATCTGCTGGTGGCACGGCGACCCGCAGGCTACGGTCCGCTATTGCCAGGAAGCCCTGCAACTGGCTCCCGAAGACCTCTCCCCGATCGCCGCCCAGGCGTATGTCTCGATGACCACGCCCTATCTGTACTGGCGCGAACTGGACAAAGCCTTGCAATACGCCGAGCGCGGGCTCGAAATTGCCCAGACACTGCATTTGAAAGAATTGCTTCCCAGCGCTTATACAGCTTTGGGCAACGTGCTCACCCGCCTGGGAGAGACGGCGCGAGCCGAAACCTGCCTGCGCCAGGCGATGGACATCGGCCAACAATTGGGGCTGGCTTCTTACGAACAGATGATGGCAACCGGTTTTCTGGCGTATAACCTGTGCGGACAGGGGCGCGTGGACGAAGCCCGCCAGCTTACCGAAGGCGTGCTCTGGTCTTACACCGGCAACCCCGATAGCTATGAGGCCTATGTCTGCCGCAGCGTGCTGGCTGATGTGGCCCTGGAAAGCAACCAATTCGACAAAGCAGAATCCCTCTACACTGAACTTGTGGAGGTCGGGGAACGGCGGCAATTCCGCATCCCACTGGCGATGGTCTATTTCGGGCTGGGCTACATCCACCTCGAGATCGGCCGCCGTGACAGCGGCCTGGAATTCGCCCGTAAGGCATTACATTTGATCGAAGTAGCGAAAGTATTCCAGCTCTTTCTGGACCAGGGCGACCGCAGCCGGGTGGTCAGCCAGGCCCTGATCGATGGCGGAGAGCAAAGCCCCTTCCTGGAACGCGTGCTCGAAAACCTACCCGCCGAGCGTTCTGCTGCTCGAGTTTCTGCAGTTGACGAACACACGATCAGTGTAGCTTGTTTGGGCGCTTTCCATGTCAGTGTGGGGGGAAACGAAATCTCACAGGAACGCTGGGTCTCTGCCAAGGCGCGCGATCTACTGGCCTACTTCGTCACCTTCCGCGGCGAGCGCATCCCGGCGGAACGCGTCTTCGACGCAATCTGGGGGGAGAAGGGCTCCAGCCGCACGGCCTTCCATACCGCTCTAACCCGTCTGCGCAACGCGTTGCGAACGGGAGAAAACGCGCACCGTTATATTTATGTCGAAACAGGGGAATACTGGTTGGATGCCACCCGTTTCCGCATAGACATCGACGAGTTCGACGCCGCCCTGGCCAAAGCCCGTTCCGCAACGAATAGAGCTACTGCCATTCACTGGTACCAGCATGCGGTCGAGTTCTACCGCGGAGAATATCTGCAAAACCTGTATTATGAGTGGGTTTTCCCCGAGCGAAGACGCTTGACCCAGGCTTACCTGGGTGCGTTGCAGGAACTCAGCGCTCATTTCGCTTCAAGCCCGGACCCCAAGCCTGCGCTTCACTATCTCGAAAAGGCCATGCAGGTCGATAATCTTAATGAAGAGTTGTACCGTTACGCCATGCACGCTTACACCACAATGGGGGATCGCGCCGGGCTGACCAGGGTCTTCCAGGAACTAAAACAGGTCTTATCAACCGAATTAGAACTTGAACCATCCCCAGCCACAATTTCCCTGTACCAAAGTCTGCTGGACAAGCTGAGCTATCCGCACTAAGAGCGATTGAGCCGCTATGCTCGTGAAAAAACGAATGTCGCCCAAATGTCGTCTCCACGACATGGTCAATTCGGGAGAAATCCCTATAATGGTGGCTGGAACCTGAAAGGAGACAGCGATGCGGCAACCCGACCTTGGACTAAAAGTCAATGAACTGCGCCAGCAGAAGGGATGGACCCAGGAGCAACTGGCAGAAAAATGCGAGGTCAGCCCGCGCACCATCCAGCGCATCGAGAGCGGGGAAGTAGACCCGCGCGCCTACACCCTGCAATGCCTGAGCGAGGCCCTTGAATTCGACTTCATGGAAGAGGCCACCAGCAACGAAAATCTCTGGCTGGCGGTCTTGCACCTGAGCAGCGCGGTCCCGTTGCTGGTCATCCCGCTGCTGGTATGGTCCTGGAAGAAAACGCAGAGCTACAAAATCGATACACAGGGGCGTGAGGTGCTGAATTTCCAGATCACGATGATGCTGCTGTTATTTTTGGGCGGCTTCCTGCTCATGCTCCTCCCGGTCATTCTGATTACACTGGGAAACGCGCAGGTCGATCTGGGGATAAATTTAGGGCTGTTCGAAATCATGCTTTTGTGCGCTCCCACGCCCATGATCTTCATTGGTCTGTTCGGCACTTACCAGGGCGTGCTCAACGCCACCCGGGCGCTGGCAGACAAACCAGTACGCTACCCGTTGAGCATCCCGTTCGTGAAGTAGTCATAGTCCCTAAGCGGTCTCGAAATCAAAACAGATAAAACGTTCTGCAAGTTTTCTGGCAATACAAGGATGCTTCGCAAAGATTTTACGATCCAAAGAACAACATCGGAGTTTTCCCCGCATTCTTGCCCAAACTGGGATTTTCCTGTATGCTTGCCTTCATAGAAAACCTACGGGAGGGACGCCCTGGCGCCATCAATCAACAACCATATGTACAACGAACTCGCCAATTCCTGGTGGGACGAGAACGGGCCGCTGCACCTGCTCAAAGTCATGGTCAACCCCTGGCGCGCGCCTTACTTTGCCGCTGTGCTGAGAGAACGATTTGGCGCGGACCTGCAAGGCGTGCGCCTGCTGGACATTGGTTGCGGCGGCGGCGTGCTGGCCGAGGAATTCGCAAGACTGGGCTGCCGGGTGACGGGCATCGACATCGCCGAAGAATCGCTGGAAGTAGCGCGCCCTCATGCCCGGTCCCAGGGCCTGTCCATCGAATACCGGCAGGACTCGGCGACCGAGCTTCCCTTTGGCAAGGGCAGCTTCGAGGTCGTCAGCTGCTGCGACGTGCTCGAGCATATCCCGGACTGGCCGCAGGTTATTGCCGAAGCCGGGCGCGTGCTCATCCCGGGTGGCCTGTTCCTGTTCGACACCATCAACCGCACCCCCA
>CAZLOC010000361.1:0-4047 GCA_964560935.1 uncultured Anaerolineaceae bacterium
CCATGCCGGGCGTGGTCGCCGGGACGATCCTGGTCTTCATCCCGGTGATGGGGACGTTCATCGTCTCGGACCTGCTGGGCGGCAAGCAGGTGATCCTGGTTGGGAACCTGATCCAGCGTCAGTTCCTCGACGCGCGCGACCCGACCTTTGGTTCTGCCGCCTCGCTTATCTTGATGGCCATGACCCTGGTCGTGACGTTCTTCTACACGCGCAAGTTCGGGTTTGGCGAGGAGATAGTTACGGCATGAATCCATACAAGCGTTCTCCCTTCATCAAAGTCGCTACAGTGCTGGTGTATTTCTTTCTGTATGCGCCCATCATTGGGTTGATTGTTTTCGCCTTCAACTCATCGCGCACGAATGTATTCTTCGGCGGGTTTATCACCCAATGGGGTCCCTTGCAAATGGAAGGCAGTACGGTAGTGCAGAGTCCCTGCGGTCCGTTTCACTGGTTTTGCGACCTGACCCAGAACCGGGATGTCATGAGCGCCACGAAGAATACGCTGACAATTGCCCTTATCTCAACCATCACATCTACAGTGATTGGTACCATGGCGGCGTTGGCTTTACAGCGCTACAACTTCCGATTGAAAAGCTTTTCGCAACTGTCGCTTTATATCCCAATCGTTATCCCGGAAATTGTGATGGGGATTGGGATTTTGGTGTTGTTCAGCCAGGTATTTTCGTTCCTGAATAGTTCCTTCGGTCTTGTGGGGGACGGACGCTTGACCATGGGAATGCCAACGGTGGTGGTTTCACATATTGCCTTTAGTATCCCGTTTGTGACGCTGGTAGTCCAGGCGCGTTTGCAGGGCTTTGACAAGTCCTTTGAAGAGGCTGCCATGGACCTGGGCGCCAACGAGTTGGTCACGTTCTGGCGGGTGACCTTCCCGATGATCCTGCCGGGTGTGCTTTCGGGCGCGTTGTTGGCGTTCACGCTCTCGTTGGACGATTTTGTAATTACGTTCTTCACTACCGGCCCGGGTTCAACGACTCTGCCAATTTACGTCTATGGTTTGTTACGGCGCATCATCACGCCGCAGGTGAATGCGCTGTCGACCATCTGGGTATTGGTTGTGGTTACCATTGTGTTCTTGTTGCAACGTTTCCAGTCTCAGGAAACGTAAGATAGTGTCTGTCATTGGGTAGGTGAACTGCCCGGTGCATCAAATCAATTTTCCCAAAGGAGGAAGAAAGATGAAACACAATTTCTGGAAATTGTTGGCCGTATTTGTGCTGGCAAGTATGCTGCTGGCAGCCTGTGGAGGTGGGGCGGCTGGCGGCGATGGGGGTGAGAAAGTCACTGCTTCCGGGTTCGTTTGCCCTGAACCAGAAACCCAGATCGAGGTCACTTCGAAAGAGTTGAACCTTTTTGTCTGGACCGAATACATTCCGACCGAATGGAAGGATTGTTACGAGTTGATCTACGGTGTCCAGATTAACCATGACGAGTACTCCAGCAATGAAGAGATGTACGCCAAGCTCTCGGCCGGCGGCTCGACCTATGACCTGGTGCAGCCGACGGATTACATCATCGGCCTGATGATCCGTCAGGGTATATTGCAAGAACTTGACCAAACCAAGCTGCCGATGGCGAGTTATGATCCGAACTATCTTAACCTGTCATTCGACCCGGGCAATGTATACACGGTTCCGTATATGGCCGGTAATGATGGAATAATCTATAACGCCGATGCGGTTCCCAATCCACCTGCATCCTTCGCGGATTTGTGGAATCCCGAATATGCTGGCCGCCTGGTCTTGCTGGATGACTCGCGCGTCATCATCGGTATGACTTTGCTAACTCTGGGTTATGATGTCAATACGACCGATCCTGCAGAGTTGGAAGAAGCAAAGAACAAACTGGCCGAGTTGGTGCCGGGCGTTAAGTTGTTCGATAGCGATAGTCCCAAGACGGCTCTTATTGCTGGCGATGTGGACCTGGGTGTAACCTGGACGGGTGAGGCTTTCACTGCCCAGCAGGAGAACCCCGCTTTTACTTACGTCTACCCGACCGAGGGAGCATTCCTGTGGCAGGATAACTGGGCTATGCCGGTCGGCGCTCCACACTCGGATGCTGCCTATGCCTGGATCAATTACACCTCGCAGGGCAACCTTTTCTGGCTGATGCTGCGCGATTTCCCATACGTTGTTCCTAACAAGGCCGCGTTGGATTACGCACAGGCGAATGAAACCGAGTTGTACGATGCTTATATGAATTCGCCAATCACCAACGTCCCGCAGGAAGCGATTGACGCCGGTCACGCAATTGAAGATGTCGGCGACGCCACTCCGCTTTACGACCAGATCTGGACGGAGATCAAAGGCGGCGAATAATTGGAATGGGTTCAAGTTGACTCGATAAATCAAATAACCTGTTTGTAAAAGGTCGCCGAATTTCGGTGACCTTTTTGCGTAATAATTACTAAAGTTATGTATTTAGTGCATAAAAAGCATCTAAGTGTTGACTTTAATGCTGATAAATTGTAGAATGTAAGTATGATGGAAACTCGCATTAGCAACTCAAGCGTCGGAGGACTCGACGAAATCGATCAGAAAATCCTCGAGGCATTGCGGCAGGATGGCCGTACACCGTTTGCTCAAATTGCCGAGCAATTAAGTGTGTCGCCTGGCATGATTCGCATGCGTTACAACCGCCTGGTTGAAATGGGATTCTTGAAGGTTGTCGCCATTACCAATCCATTACGCATGGGGTACGAAGCCATGGCGATGATCGGTATCCGTACTGATGGCAAAAAAATGCTAGAGGTTGCAGAAAAAATTGCCGAGTTTGATGAAGTTGTCTACCTGATTGTGACGAGTGGACGTTTCGATATTTTGGTGGAAGTATTTTGCCGCAATCATGCAGACTTATTGCGTTTCATCACCGAAAAACTATATAGCATCGAGGGGGTTCGGGAGTCAGAATCCTTTCTGCAATTGAAGATTGTCAAGGAAGTGTATTTCTAGTACCCGAACGATATGATAAGGCTGGATGCAACAATTGTATGCAGGGTGTTAATTTAATTCTTCGAAGAGTAAGGGTCGGGTGCTAGTGTCATTCTAACTTGCCTGGTGCAGGTTATAAAACTAATGGAGTAAAAGAAAAATGAAAGTACTAGTTGTCGGCGCTGGTGGGGTTGGAGAAGCGATTGCGCGCATGGCGAAGCCGCGTGCATGGGTCAAGCAAATGGTGTTAGCCGATTACAACCTGGAGCGGGCCAAAGAAGTCCAGGCTAAATTGGGAGATGAGGTACGCTTCCCGGTTGAGTTCATTGATGCCAGCAAGCAGGAGATGGTCGAAGAACTGGCCCGCAAGTACGGGGTAAATCTCATTATGAACGCAGTTGATCCGTTATACAACGAGAAGGTATTTGATGCGGCATTCAACGTAGGTGTGAACTACATGGATATGGCCATGACCTTGTCCAAGTCCCACCCGGAAGATCCGTTCAACAAATCCTACATTAAGTTGGGTGATTACCAGTTCGAGAAATCCAAGCGGTGGGAGGAAAAAGGGTTACTTGCGTTGGTTGGCCTGGGCGTCGAACCGGGCGTGGCAGATGTGTTTGCCCGTTACGCGCAGGATCATCTATTTGATGAGATTGATGAGATCGGTATCCGCGACGGCGCCAACCTGGAAATCCAGGGTTATGAGTTTGCGCCAAACTTTTCCATTTGGACCACGATCGAGGAGTGCCTGAATCCGCCCGTGATCTGGGAGCAGGATAAGGGTTGGTTCACGACCAAACCGTTCTCTGAGCCGGAAGTCTTCGAGTTCCCGGATGGCATTGGGAAGATCGAGGTCGTCAACGTGGAACACGAGGAAGTCCTGCTGGTGCCGCGTTGGGTTAAGACCAAGCGCGTCACGTTCAAGTATGGTCTGGGTGACCAGTTCATCGGCGTGCTCAAAACCCTGAAGATGCTGGGCCTGGATAATAAGGAGCCGATTAACGTCAAGGGCATCAAGGTTGCGCCGCGCGATGTGGTGGCCGCCTGCCTGCCCAACCCAGCGTACCTGGGCGACAAAATGACGGGCAAAACCTGC
>CAZLOC010000362.1:0-4043 GCA_964560935.1 uncultured Anaerolineaceae bacterium
CTCAAAAAACCGCAGTTTAAACCCCAAAATAGGGGTAGCGGAAAATAGGTAAATAGAGAGCGGTCTTTGATGGGCATTTCGTCGCTGCAAAGACATTTGCCATCGGAGCAAGTCAATTACTTCGGAGATTTGCTGTAATGTGATCAGCTATTGGCGGTTGGCTATAAGTTTAGTGTTGTTCGTTAGAAATTAGCGCAAGAATATGGCTGCCCACCGATAATGTAAGCGCGCACGACAAGAACTCGCATAAATAATTGACATGACCGAGAAATCGGTGCATGACCTGATCTTCCGCCCTCAGTACCCTACCATAACACGCTTTGCCTGCCAACCGGTGCGGGCCTCTTGGGCCGTGCGCGAATGCGTTTAAGCTAGCGGGCAGATACCACTCCCTGGCCTCCAACGGGGAGTGATCGTTTAAGTGATAAATAGTAGTTGATTTTGGAGTGGGAAAGTTGCTTCTTCGAAGCCAGGCAACTTGAAGATGATATGCTGCATCTGATCGATGCGCTCTGCTTCGGTTGTGGACGTTGCCTGCTTGATTGCCCCCAGGGTGCAATCCGGCTTGAGTATCAAAGTGGGCGGGGAATCCCAATCCCAAGTTTCGAACGATAAATTTGAGTAAAAGGTGACTGTCAACTCGGAGTTGACAGTCACCTTGCTGCCTATATTACCGCATCCAACATCAGGGCCAGGAAGATGAAGGCCAGATACATGCTCGAATAACGGTACATCTTCCAGGCGATCTTGTTGCCTTCCCTGCGCCAGACCTGCCATGCGGTGTGGATCAACCAAAGCCCCAACGCCACAGCAGAGACCAGATAGATCGTTCCGGTAAACTTGAAGACTGGCATCAGCAGTGTAACAGCTACCAATTCCAGCGTATAAATCAGGATCTGCCAGCGGGTCTCTTTTTCACCGCGCACCACCGGCATCATCGGCACGCCCGCACGGGCATAGTCGTTCTTGCGCACGATGGCCAGCGCCCAAAAGTGGGGCGGCGTCCACATGAAGACGATGGCGAACAGGAACAACGCCGGGACGTTCAAACTGCCGGTCGCCGCCGCCCAACCTACCAGGGGCGGGATGGCGCCCGCGCCGCCGCCGATCACGATGTTCTGCACGGTGGCTTTTTTAAGCAGAATGCTATAAAGCACCACGTAATAGATAATCCCCGCCAGTGACAGGAAGGCCGCCAGCAAGTTGACAAATCCGGCATAGATATAAAAGCTCGATACCGACAGCGCCAGCCCAAAGGCCAGCCCTTCGGCAGGTGTCATGCGCCCGGCTGCCAGCGGACGCTTGGATGTGCGCTGCATGTTCTTGTCCAGGTCACGGTCGATGTACTGGTTCAGGGCCGAGGAGCCGCCCGCGGCCATAAAACCACCCAGCAGCGTCCAAAAGGTCAGCGAGAAGGAAGGCCAGGCCTTGCCGCCCACCACCATCCCGGCGTAGGTTGTCACGAGTAAGAGCAACACAACGACAGGTTTGGTCAGCGTCAGGAAATCGCGTATGCGCTGCAAAGCGTCCCGTAGGGGTTGACCGAGATCAAGCGGCGGGAAGGCTACCATCTCGCGCGCCAGGAAGCCGGAGGCCAGCACCAGTCCCAGCAAGCCAGCCCACAACGCCACCACCGTGAGTGAATGCAGAACCTTCAGGTAGAGCGGGAATCCGCGCGTGACTTCCATCGCGCCTACGAACGCCTGCGCAAAGAAGAGGACTACGGTTAACGTGGCCAGTGGCAACAATACGCGGTGGTCGCGCACATCCCGCCAGGCGCGGTAGAGCAGATAGAGCATCAAGGCGCTGGCAAAACCCACCGAAGCGCGGTGGAACAATTGCATCCACCCTAAAATTCCCTGAGGCTGGCAGAGCGGCCAACCTGTGCAGGCTT
Source organism: uncultured Anaerolineaceae bacterium (assembly GCA_964560935.1). Taxonomy (GTDB): domain Bacteria; phylum Chloroflexota; class Anaerolineae; order Anaerolineales; family Villigracilaceae; genus JAABUE01. The sequence goes on from CAZLOC010000362.1 coordinate 1,895, forward strand.
CCGTTGCGCCGCTTAATGTCACCAGGCGACCACCGATTGTTACCAGAAAGACAGCCACTAACACGAACAACGTCAGGCGGGCAAAGGATGAGGAGAGTGAGAATTTCATAAAAACCTCCATCAACCTTCCGAAGGCCTGTCCTGAGGCGAAGCCGAAGGATCGGACCCTTCGGAAGGTTTGGATAATTGCTTACGAAGATAAAACGGATACCCCAACACTAGGATTGTCGCAAAGATAAACCACTGCCCGGCATACCCCAGGTGCGGACCTTCGGTCAATTCGATCTCAGGCTGGTAAGGGATGGGCGGGGTTACATCCGCGGGGTCAACATCCGGCTGGACAAATACATTCAGCAGGGGATACGGCAACTGTTGTCCGATACGCTCAAGATTGACGATATTCCAGAATTCGAGTCTTGTCTGCCCCGGAGCGAGCATCGGATCGGGGACTCCGCCCAGGTCTGGTTTGGTCTGCCCCAGCCGGATCTGGCCCTGAAGTGTGACCGTACCAGGCTGGTCATATTTGCGCCAATCGGGGGGTGCGTCGTTCCCATCAGCGGGGATCCATCCCCGTTCGACTAACACAGCAGACCCATCGTCCAGGAGAAGAGGCGTGAGCAGGTGATAACCGTAGACGTCCTGGAAGTAGCGGTTCCGCAATGCGACCTGGTTCTCGAAGTCATAGGTCCCGCTAACCGTCACAGCGCAATATTCCATCGCCACCAAGTCCTCAGCGGTCTGACCGGTAATAGTCAGCGGTTCAGCCGCCCACATCGCTTCGACATGCGCGTTGAAGGCGCGGCGCTGCTCGAGCCTGTCCAACTGCCAGATGCCGAGACGAGCGCACAGCGCCCCACCAGCCAACACGAGCAGGGTGGTGAGAATCCACTGGCGGGAGAACATGGCGCGAAAGATCATGCGGTCTTCTTTTTATGGTCTTTGCCAATCAGGGTGCCGTAGACAGCAAAAAGCGCACCCAGCGGGAAACCCGCAAACAGGATACCGGTCAGTCGTGTGCCAAGCGTGACGGGTTGAAGCACGTCGATGCCGAAAACCTTGGCAGGCTGGAAGGAACATTCCATGCTGTATTTTTGCTCGCTGTCAAGGTACAAACTGGCCGATGTACCTGCGGGGATCCAGAGCGGGCCAAGCTGGTGATCGACACTGTCCTGGTTAACCACTACCAGCGTATCGCCCACCACGAAGTTCATATCTTCAGGGATACTGGGTGGCGTTTCACCCTTAGCAATACCCTCCGCTGTGCCCTCCGGGATGACCAGTTCGATGCGCTGCGGTTCGCGGTTCTCGCGTTTGAGCAACTGATAGGCCACTTCTGTAGTGATGGCAGCCAGTAATACGCCTAACAGCATGGAGATAACGATACGCTTGATGGTGAATGATTTCATAATAATCTCTTCGCGCTGAGCGGAGGACTGAGCTTGGCGAAGTCCGTAGTCGAAGCGCAGCCCGTTGCCAGTGCATGCCCTTCGACTACCATCTCGCCTTCGCTCGGTGTCCGCTCAGGGTAATAATTCACTAATCTTTGACCGTCACAGTCAGCGTTCGTTCGCCGGCTGTCTGGAAATTGAGCGTAACGGTGAACGTATCGCCAGCTTTCAGGTTGTTTTTCAAACCAATCAGCATCACGTGCAGGTCGCCGGGCTTGAAAACGGTTTCGCCGGTCGGCACGGGCACGTTCATCTGGTGCACCATCTGCATGTTGCCGTCTTGCATGACGGTCTTGTGCAGTTCCACCGCGTCAGCCACGTCGCTGGAGGCCGAAAGCAGGAGGTCTGCCGCGCCGGGGTTATCGATCACGAAGAAAATGGCGCCGTTGCCGCCAGCCAGCCCGGGCCGCGCCCAAACTTCATTGACCTGCAATTCGCCACTCCCGGCAGCGCCACAGGCTGCTAACACAACCGCCAAGGCAAAAAAAACGACAAACACACTGATCGTAATGTCACTCTGAGCAAAGCGAAGAGTCTCTGCTCGCCGGGCAGGAGATTCCCTTCGGCCCAGCTCAGGGCGGGCTTCGCCCTTACAGGGCTCAGAATGACGATCATCTAAGATTTTTTTGAACATGGGTCCCTCCACTACTTGAACAAGATTTTCAGATCGTGCAGGATATCATCCGTCGGTGTACCGTAAC
>CAZLOC010000363.1:0-4026 GCA_964560935.1 uncultured Anaerolineaceae bacterium
GCCTTGTGGTACTGTGACCACGGAGCCGTTTGTTCCGGCACTCGTCCGTTGTGACGTCATGTATTTGCTGTCACGGGCTCAGTAATTCCCGGAACCGATGCAGAAGAGAACTCTGCCAGTGGCATTGTGTGACCCGCGACAGGCTATGAGCTTTCCTAGCCGTTGTTTGGGAGTCATTTCCGGCCAGCGGGGCTGCCACACCACCCGAACTGGCTGTTTTTCAGGGTAAAATGCGCAGACCTCTCGCGTTGCTTCCGTGCACCAGTACGACAAAGCCCGGAGCAGCCTTGGGGTCATGGTACGATCACTCACCCTCATGACGTGTCCCGCGTGATAATGAGTTCGGGAAGCACAAATCCATGCAGCAGAGCCAGATAGAGCATCTCCATGGATTCCAGCCGAAAACAGTGGAACAATGCACGCATCTTTTCCCAGAGCGCTCTCTTGCTGCCAAGTTTCTTCACATCGAACGAAACGGGGAACAGGAGAGTTGCTGGATCTGATCCACCAGAAACGCTTATGTGGCGCTCATAGTTATGTGGCGTAAGCCGCATTCATTCAGTCCCGCATTGCTCTTGTGGAGATTTTACGCCACATAAGTTAGTTCCGGATATAGTCGAGTCCGATTTCAATTCAATCTCACACAAGGAGGACTCGACTATGTTCCAAGAACTGTTTAAACGTCCACGTCAGATCCGACGGCATCTTGCCGGCCCGCTCCTGGATGAGCGTCTACAGTTCCTCTCGCATTGCGCCGAGCACGGCGCCGCGCGAAGCACGCTTCGGAATCTTGCCTCATGCCAGTTGATTCTCATTGATCAGCTCAATCTTTCGGAGACGAGAAGGATCACCCACACCGAAATTGAAGCCGCAGCTGAACGATGGGCACAACACCAGGCAGACCTGCGCGGCATGGAAGATGCGCCCTTGCCAAGATCGATAACTCGTTTTATTTGGCATGCCACTCAATGGCTTGATTTTCTCGGCCGTCTTGAAACGAGTGTCTCACCACCCCACCGTTTTGCACAGTTCATAAGCGAGTTTGCCGGCTTTATGCGCGAAGAGAGAGGCTTGTCGTCGCAGACAATCAATCGCCGCTGCCGAGAAGTTGAGATTTTCCTCACTCAACTCTGTGGCCGGCAACTCTCGCTCTCTGATCTGACCATTACACACCTTGATGATGCTTTGATTGATCGCATCAATCAGGCGGGGTATGCTCGGCGCACCGTGAAGCACCATGCCTCGATTCTGCGCACCTTCTTTCGCTATGCTGAACAGCGGGGCTGGTGTCAGTGCGGATTGGCCAAGGCCATCAAAGCGCCGCGTATCTACCGACATGAATCACTCCCTTTCAGCCCGACCTGGGAAGATGTTCAACGTCTGCTTGCCACCGCAAACAGCACTTCCCAGAGAGACATTCGTGACCGCGCGATCCTGCTGTTGCTGGCTGTTTATGGTTTGCGCGCCGGCGAAGTCCGTAAGCTGCAACTTGATGATCTCGATTGGGAGCACGAGTTGCTCCACATCAAACGTATCAAGCAGGGACCGGTGCAGCGGTTGCCACTCTCGCACACGGTCGGAGAGGCGATCCTGCAATATCTGCGGCAAGTTCGCCCCCGCTCCGCCTTGCGGGAAGTCTTTCTCACCCTTCGCGCTCCCCTCCGTGCGCTCACGAGTCAAGCTGTCGCTATGATCGTCATCACTCGCTGGCGGTCGCTCGACGTTACCCTTGAACACTACGGGTCGCACTCGCTACGCCACGCTTGTGCTACTCGGTTGATCAATGAGGGCGTCTCCCTCAAGGAGATCGGCGATCAACTCGGCCATCGTGATCTGGATACGACACGCATATACACCAAAGTCGATCTCTTTCATTTGCGTGAGGTCGCTGATTTGGACATCGGAGGCCTGATATGCGATTAGACGCCGTGATAGCCAATTATACTGCCTATCGGAAAGCGCTCGGAGAGCGCTTTCGCACCCAGGCCCAGATCCTCAAATCCTTCTGCCGCGCCATCGGCGGTGAAACCGAGGTCACTGACATTTTGCCTGAGCAGGTCAATACCTTCCTCAATGGCGCAGGCCCAATCAAGCCTTTCTGGCACGCCAAGTATGACGTCCTGGTTGGCTTCTACCGTTACGCTCTCAGCCGTGGCTTGGTCAGAACATCTCCGTTGCCGACTGTCAAACCGCAATGCACCAAATCTTTTGTGCCCTACATCTACACGCGCGAGGAACTAAGTTGCTTACTGGCTGCTACTTTGACCTACCAAAAACACTCCGGCCATCATCTTGACCCACAGATGGTACAGACAATGCTGCTGTTGCTGTACGGTGCAGGTTTGCGCTGTAGCGAGGCACTCTCCCTGAAGCTGGCCGATGTTGATCTGGAACAAGCTGTCCTCACCATTCGCGATTCAAAATTCTTCACCTCCCGTCTGGTCCCGATAAGCTCATTGCTCAACGAAAAGCTTCAAGGATACGCCGCCTTCCGTCAGCAAGCCGGGCACGCACAAAATGACGACGCACCCTTCTTTGTCAAACACAATGGTCAGAGGGTAAACCTCTGGAATATTGAGAAAGCGTTTCAGCGCATCCGGAAAGAGGCTGGTGTCAGCAGGACCGATGGTGGGCGCTATCAACCGCGCCTGCACGACCTTCGCCACACCTTCGCAGTCCATCGGCTCACCTCGTGGTATCGGAAAGGCAAAGATGTGCAGAGGCTCCTGCTACAGTTGTCAGTCTACCTGGGCCACAGGCAACTGACTGGCACTCTGGTCTATCTCACGATGACACCGGAAGTGCTTGCACAGGCCTCGCAACGCTTTGAGCATTACGCCCTGAAAGGAGGTCTCCAATGACTGTTCAGACAGCAATTGCCCCCTGGGTGCGTCGCTTTCTCCTGGAGCACCTGGTCACGGAGCGCAACCTGGCACGCAATACGCAACGCAGTTACCGAGATACACTGCGCTTGCTGCTGCCTTTCATCGCAGAACAGGTCCACAAACAGATTGATCAACTCGTCGTCACTGACCTCAGCGCTGATCGTATTCGTCAGTTCTTGCTTGACTTGGAGCAGCAACGGCATTGCGGCCTCACAACCAGGAACCAACGGCTGGCGGCCATTCATTCATTGGCCCACTTCATTGGCCTGCAAAGCCCGGAGCACCTGGAATGGTGCGGGCAGATTCGCGCCATTCCTTTTAAAAAAGCAACCAAGCCAGCCATCACTTATCTGGAGAAAACAGAAATGGATGCCTTACTGGCCGCTCCTGACCGTACGACAGCTCAGGGATGCCGCGATCATGCGCTGCTGTTGTTCCTCTACAACACGGGAGTTCGTGCTGACGAAGCAGCGCAACTGACGATTGCCGATTTTGCCTTCGCTAACGCACCACAAAGAGATCATTCGTCGGTACTGATTCGCGGCAAGGGGAACAAGCTGCGCCGCTGTCCGATATGGCCGCAGACTGTCAAAGAGCTAATCCCTTTGGTGCAGGGGCGACATCCACATGAACGCGTCTTTCTGAACCGCTACAGGCAGCCCCTCACTCGTTTTGGAATTCACACAATGGTGGAGCGCCACGTCAACAGAATCTCAGGGCAGGTGACATCCCTGAAGACCAAACGAGTCAGTCCCCATTCAATCCGGCATACTACCGCAACACATTTGCTGCGGGCAGGAGTGGACATCAATACGATCCGCGCCTGGCTTGGACATGTCTCCTTAAATACGACCAACATCTATGCCGAAGTAGACTTGGAGATGAAAGCAAAAGCGCTGGCGCACTGCGAGGTGCAGGAGAGCACCGCCTCACCCCCACCCGTTAAACGTTGGCGAGAGAATGAAAAGCTGATGGCTTTCTTACAGACTCTGTGAGACTTTATTTATGTGGCTTTCATCCATCCCGTATTCAGGAGGTTGAAGGTGTTTGCTGGATGAACGCCACATAACTATGAGCGCCACATAAGCGTTCCTGGTGGACCAGGTCCAGCAACTCTCCTGTTCCCTGTTTCGGTCCGTGT
>CAZLOC010000364.1:0-4025 GCA_964560935.1 uncultured Anaerolineaceae bacterium
CGGTGGTGCCGGACCCCACGCAGCGTTCGAAGGACGTCACCAGCGGCGGCACCATCAAGCGGGTGGCCTCCGATCCCGCTGTTCAGGCTCGCGCCGCAGCCGTCGGCGAGCGCCAGGCACCGATGGTGTATGCCGAGGCCGGCCTCTGGTACGACGCCATTGACAGCCTGTCACGGCTCATCGAGCGTTATCCTGGCGATACCGTTATTCGCGCCCAGCGGGCCGCCCTCCTGGAGCAGGTAGCCTTAACCGCCGCCGCGTCCTACGACAAAGCGGGCGCGCGGTAGTCCGGGCCATTCAAGCACGGGCTCCCTGGATTCCTCGCGAAAGGGGGCGATAAGCACGCCCCCGAAAGTTCTGCGCCATGTTCACCTGCCCATGGACCGTATCGTCGATCATCAGGGCCAGGTCTTTGAAAATATCTTGGATCACGACCAGGATAGGAACAGCGAGAAGCACTCTACTTATGCCAACGGTGGCCGCCGTCCCAAGGTGTTTTGATATTCACAACTTGTCAATCGAGACGCTTTAACAGGGTCAACTCATTAAGGCCCTCTGGCGTGATTCGATAACGGGTTTGATTGACCAGCTGTTTAAATAGATAGACACCGAAACCTCCGGGAGCCTCCCGTTCTAATGGCGGGATATGAAGGTCTGGGTCATGCAATGCCGTGGGATCGAACAATGGCCCATTATCCCGTATGCAGACGACAAAGGCATGAGAATCGGCCTGGACCTCCAGTTCAATGGCACAGCCGCCTTCCAGGCAGCCATGCGTCATGATGTTGGTCACGGCCTCGTCCACTGCGAGCACCACTTCGCTGCCTTGCTCATGCCCAAGGCCAGCAATTTGCGTGGTTTCCTCAATGAAGGCGCGGATCTGTTTCAGGTTATCCAGATCAGCCGCTATTTGCAGGCGCTGGTTCACGGTCATGTGACCGGAATGCGTATGTGAATCAGAAGGACTTCAGCGCCGTATCCAGATCATCATAAATGCTGAAGTACTGATCGAAACCGAGCGTCTTCATACTGCTGCTGACAGCATACGAGGGTTTCAATAGCTTGATTTGCCCGACGCTGCCGTTTACGCCAGCGCTCTTAATCTGGTTTGAAATGGCGTGCAATGCGCGCAATCCAGCACTACCCATAAAGCCGACACCACTCAGATCGAACAGGAGGTTGCTTGCGCCCGCGCCGACGATCTCGTTGGCTTTGGCTTCCAGATCCTGGTAAGTCTTGCTATCAAGATCACCGGTAAGGTGGAGGATGGTGATCGGCACGATGCCCTTTTCCTCGGTTACCGCAATGCGTAATGTGGAACTCATAATTTCTCTCCCTTGACTATGTGTTAATTAGAAAACCACTTCATGGAAACGCACTACTTCGTTATTTTAATTCAGGGATTGACGATACGCTGAGATAACGGTGATGTCATCATACTGTTCGTTGCCGCCGATGAAAGTCAGGACGGCGGCAACGATCTTGTGCACCATGGCGCCGCCCGTGGGCGCTCCCTCCGACACCAAGGCGAGCAGTTGTTCCTCGGAAAACTGCTTGCCCGCCTCGTTCTTGGCGTCTGTTGCGCCGTCAGTGTAAGCAACCAGCATCTCGTCCGGAAGGATGTCGATGATTTTGACCTCATGCGTGACATCCGGGAAAAGCCCGATCACCGGCCCGGTGGGTTCAAGTTTTGCCCGAATGCCGCTTGCGTTTACGATCAGGGGCGCCTCGTGTCCCGCGTTGATGTAACAAAGCTGTCCCGTCTCGGGAATCAGGAGTCCGTAGAAAACGGACGAGAACATGCTGCTTTGCCCGTGGGTGGTGGCGATGTATTCGTTGGTATGCGCGATGCTGTGTTGCAGGACTTTAATCACGTCTGCGGTGCTGACACCGTCCCCGACGAAATCACGGTACATGGAAGTGGAGCGGATAAGGCTGCGAAACAGGGTCATGAACAGTGCGGAACCCACGCCCTTATCACAGACATCTCCGATCACCAGGCCGACACAATTCAGCTTGGGGATCACGAAGAAATCATAAAAGTCACCGGCGACCTCGCGTGCGGGTTTGAGGTAACCTGCCATATTCCAGCCTGGTACATCAGGTACGACGTCAGGCAGAAAACTGCGCTGAATTCGTTGCGCGATGGCCAGTTCCCGTTCAATAACCCTGGCCTTGACGGCGCGTTCGGTCGATTCTTGGATGATGGTGCTTTCCCGTTGGCAAAGTGCCTCGATGAAGCCGTAAGCGACCTCAGGCCGTTTGGCCATCGTGTTGTAGAGAACTTGTTTTTCGAGCTTGAGGAGCAGGCTGTCAATTTCCGCCGTCACGGAAGCGCTTCTGGCGATGGGGGACAAGGCGCCGATCTCTCCGAACGATTCGCCAGCACCCAGATGGGTCAGTACAACATCACCGTCGTGTATTCGGGTACACCCTTCTATGACAAAATACATCGCCGACCCGATATCGCCCTTTTCGAAGAGCCTGTCCCCCGCTTTTGCTGGTATCCATTCAGTCTGCAAGGCGAGTTCCTGAATCGTTTCTTCGCTGGCGGATTTCAGGAAGACGCAGTTTCGGAGATGGCGACAGATCGTTTCATTCTCTAGCATCGAGGATCGCCTCTGAAAAATATGCCCGCATTTTCGTCATATTGTGTAAGCCCTGGAAACGCTGTCAGACATCATAATCATATGGCTATCCTATTTGGCATGGACTAACCCGAAAGGGACAGCGGGGACCAGGTTGACAGGCCCATATCGCGATCGCCGTAGGCACCAAGTTATTCTATTTCAAGTCGCGTCGCAGTATCGCATGCAGGTTGATAACCAGCATCGATTACCAAGGGTAGACTATCAGGTAGTCGCTATCGCGCTAATCTACCCGTCGAAAAGTGGCGAGTTCTAGGGCAAGGACAAACAGATGCAGGTACTTGATTGCTGCGCTGAAAATGCGTGGCACCTTGGAAAAATACTTTTGCTTTGCAGGGTGCTATACATCACATCACTTTGATTGACATTGCTCTTGCTGCATTCCTGGCTGACCCTGCCAGCGCTTGCAAGCCCTGAGTCCCCTTCTGGTGATGCAGGAAAATGGCTACTCCATCCGACTCACCGAGGCGGCGGGTATTTGATCGTTATGCGAGCGCGATAATCCGAGATTATCCATTAGACATTTCCCAAGCTTCGTTTGAGCCTCACGGGCTCAGCCGCATTGGCCCACAAACCTTCGAACCAGGGTCGTCGTTTACGTGTCACGGCCAGGCGCAGCATGGGCTTGCCGGTTGGGTTGTCCCTCGTTGAGTCCGCTTCCCAGTATGCCCCCACGGCCTACACCTGGTGATGCAGCGTGGCCAGGGTATGGTGCACTTTCTGGCGCATCACTGCATGGCTAAAAACGCTCATGAGGTTGTAGGCCAGCATCGCCACTCCCAGCGCCGCCTCGGTCGCCCAGAAGTCACGCAGCACAAAGCTGTCCGGGCCGAAGCCGGCCTTCAACTCCTTGATGCGGTTCTCGAAGTCCGCCCGTCCCCGATACAGACGCCATACTTCCACCGCTGGCAGCGTCAAGTCGGTCAAATCACGCCGTAGCGCCAGCCCTGCAAATCCTCATCCTCGGCAAACAACGATAACGTCTCGCCTGCCACCGCGCCTTGCTTGCGCCGCACATGCTGACGTACCACCACCGGGCGCTGGCTCGCCTCCCAGCCATGGGGTGAGTAGTTCAACGGTGAGTAGTTCAACTCGGAGACTTCCAGTCCGGGCTCCACCTGTAACCACTTGCACTGACCCACGATAGCCTGTTGCAGCGCCTGCGTCAGACGCGCGCTGATGATGTGGGCGATCTTGCGTGCCTTGAGGAGATTCACGATGGACTTGTCGTAAAAACCACTGTCGGCTCGAAACAGCCCGACCTGGGTATCCCCCAGGTTCGCAAGCGTCGCTTCGATGAAGCAGTGCGCACTGCTGGCTAAACCGGTGTTGTTGCCCGGGCACAACCAGAAATTGGCGACCAGACGCCAGTCTGAG
>CAZLOC010000365.1:0-4007 GCA_964560935.1 uncultured Anaerolineaceae bacterium
ACTGGCTGGTGCAGAAAGACCTGCACGAATGGCAGCAAGTCATGAGCTACCTGCAGCGCCGCCGGGCGCAGAACCTGGATCACCTGGTTGGAGAAGGCTACGGTCCGCGTGAAACCCGCCGGCGCGAGCTGATCGATACCGTCGGTAAGAGCGTCCAGACCATTGTGGACACCTACGACCGGGTCCAGGAGGCCCATGAACTGGCCGCCTCCGTGGAGGCCGCCGTGGCTCAGACCGCCCTGCTGGAAGCCGGCGCCGTTGGCCTGGGAACGTTGGTCTCGATTGCTGTGCTCTCTTCCACTATGGACATCACCGGTATGCTGGCTGCCGGTACGCTAGCCATCCTGGGTTTTTTCGTGATCCCCTTCAAACGCAAACAGGCCAAAGACAAGTTCAAAGAGAAAATGCTGCTCTTGCGTACCAAACTGCTCGGCGCGCTGACTACCCAGTTCAACAACGAGAGCGAGAGCGTCATCGCCCGCCTGAAAGACGGCGTCGCCCCTTATACGCGCTACGTCCGCAGCGAGCGAGAGCGCCTCGAAGCGGCCGAAGCCAGCCTGGTCGAATTGCGGGGCAGCCTGTCTGCACTGCGCGCGCGCAGCCAGGCAGTAATGATGAAATAAAAAGATGTGGGGCGGAAAAGTCGCACAAGAAACAAAAGCGGTAGCGCTGTGGAATATGGCGCTTGTATTTCCGCCCGCTTTTTGCTAGGATGGGGATACTTAGAAAGGAGCGCAGCATGAAAATCCGCATCCCTCTCTTGACACAGGACATCCAGACGGCTGAAAAATTCAAGATCAAGGCCGTGGAAGGCTTCGACCCCGACAAGGAGGACTTCTTCCTGGATGGCCCGGTCACCAGGCGGGTGGCCGTTCTCGATTTCGACCCGGGGAGCGGCCAATTGACTCCCAGCGCGCTGTTCGTCCCGCCCGCCAGGGGACGGAAACGGGGTCATTACCGGGACGAACGGGGGAAGAACCTGTACGGCGCCAGCGCCGAGGAATGGTACAGCCCGGCCTTTATGTCGGTGAACGTGTTTGCCATCATCCTGCACACGATCTACCTGTTCGAGGAGAAGGAGACTCTGGGGCGCGAACTGACCTGGGCCTTCGACGCGCCGCAACTGCTGGTCATCCCGCGCGCGGGGAAGATGTCCAATGCCTTCTACCAGCGCGACTCGCATAGCCTGCAGTTCTTCTATAACCAGGCGCGCACAGCCTCGGGCAGGACGATCTACACCTGTCTCTCGCGCGATATCGTCGCCCACGAGACCGGGCATGCCATCATCGACGGCATCGTCCCGGACCTGGCGGATAACAGTTCGCCCCAGTCCCTGGCGCTGCACGAGGGCCTGGCCGACCTGACCGCCCTGCTGCTGGCCTTCTCCAGCAACGCCCTGCGGCGGCACATGATGAAGGAAGCCGGCGGCTCCCTGCGGGACGCCACTGCCTTCAGCAGCATTGCGGAGGAGTTCGGGCTCGACATCGGTCACCAGGACGGCCTGCGCAACCTGCGCAACCGGAAGAACCTGGACCCGCAGGATGAAGAGAACTTCGTCGACAACGAACCGCACGAACTGAGCATGGTCATCAGCGGGGCGATGTACGAACTGATGATCCGCATCCACGAAGAACTGAAGACCGAACTGGCCACGGACCCGGAATATGCCGGCCGCAGCGCTTTGGAAATCTCCCATGCTGCGTTGTGGAAGGGGGCCAAGCGCCTCAAGCGTATGATGTACCGCGCGCTGGATTACCTGCCGCCGGGCGAAGTATCCTTTGCGGATTACGGGCGGGCCTTGATCGCGGTCGACGAGGTGGCCTATCCCGAGGCGCACCAAATGCGCGCCTGGCTGAAGGAGGAGTTCGTCAAGCGCTCCATCGTCCCGGAGACGAGCCATCTGGATACGCCCACCCGCTATGCTTACGAACCGCTCGAGGCATACGAGGTCACCACCCTGTACGAAAGCGACTGGGCGGCCTACGACTTTGTCAACCGGAACCGGGCCCTGTTCTACATCCCGGAGGGCATCCCGTTCGCGATCCGTCCGCGCCTGCGTACGCTCAAGAAATATGACTATGACCGGAAAGGCGTGGAATGCATCTTCAAGGTGGCCTGGGATCACATCGAGGCCAACGCCATCGGGAGCCGGTTCCCGTCCCACCGGCGCGTGACGGTGGGCACCACCCTGGCCATCGACATGTACACCAACGAGGTGCTCGCCCTCCTGACGAGCGTCCCTCCCCTGCCCGAGGAGCGGGAAGCCGATCCGCAGGAATACGAACGCCGCCTGCTGGAACACAGGCGCAACCGCCTGGACAGGAACGAGTTCCTGCGGGGCCTGGCAGCGCAAGGGCTGTTGAAGGCCGGCGAGGCGGCCATCGGGCCGGATGGGAGACCGCTGCAATCGGTGGTGCAGGCGCAGATCACCGAGGGCCTGATGCGTACGCGCAACACCACCAATTTCCTGCACATCCTGGGAGGTGAATGATGGATACATTGCGCCTGCGCGCTTACAACGTCCAGTTTGGGGACGCGCTCCTGATCACTGTCCCAGACCGGGGGCCGGGCGGCCAGGTCACCCGGCGGCACATCCTGATCGACGTCGGCAATTCCATGGTGAAAGGCGGCGAAGACGCGCTCTTCGAACCGGTCGTGCACGACATCCTCGACGAGCTGGGCGGCCAGCCGCTGGACCTGTACATCATGACCCACGAGCACATGGACCACGTGCAGGGACTGCCTTATGCAGAGAAGAATTTCTTCGGCGGGAACTCGATCCTGAAGGCGAAGTTGAAGACCCGCTTCGCCTGGCTGACGGCCTCGGCCGAAAAGGACTACTACAAAAATCACTCCGAAGCCAGGGAAAAGCGCCTGCAAATGCTGGAGACCTACCAGGCCATCGCCAGCTACTTCGGCGCGACGGACGAGGAACCCTCCGCTTACCTCTCCGCCCTGCTCGCCATCAACAACCCGCGCAGCACGAAGGACTGCGTTGCGTATCTCAGCGAACTGGCCGAAGCCGGGGATACCTTTTACGTGCGCCGCGGCAGCGACCTGGGCGGCAAACATAATTTCGAGGAGGCTCGCTTCGAGATCTGGGGGCCGGAAGAAAATAGCGCCGCCTATTACGGGAGGTTCCAGCCCATGGCGCTGGGCCTGAGCCAGCCGGAGGACAAACGCTCGAAGCCGGCCCTCACCCGGGCCGTGCCCCCGCAGGGCGTGGATGCCAGCGCGTTCTATCATCTGTTGGACATGCGCAAGGGATATGCGGACAATTTGCTGGCGATCGACAAGGCCGGTAACAATACCAGCATCGTCTTCTGCCTGGAATGGCGGGGCTGGCGCCTGCTGTTCCCGGGCGACGCGGAAGAAAAGAGCTGGGAATTGATCGCGGAACACAACGCCTTGAAACCCGTGCATTTCCTGAAGGTCAGCCACCACGGCAGCCAGAATGGCACCCCCGCCGCCGAGTTGCTCGACCAGATCCTGCCCCTGCCCCGCCCGGACGAAAGATCGCGCAGCGCCCTGTTCTCCACCTGGGAGGGCGTCTACAACAACGTTCCCGACCCGCTCACGATGACGGCGATCCAGGAGCGCTGCGATATGACCTACGAACTGAACAAGCTGGTCGCGCCCGGCCAGTTCATTGATGTGTTCTTCGAGGGATAAGAAAACGAAACGGTTCCCGGCTTAATCAGGGTTCACTCGCCCTGCCCGGTGGCTCCAGGGGCAACTGCAAATAGAAAGTACAGCCGGGGAAACGGACTTCATCGTGCCCCGCGCTTTCCACCCACACTTTGCCGCCGTGGGCGCGCGCCACGCCACGCACGATCGCCAGCCCCAGGCCAGGCCCGCCGCCCTTGAAGGTCGTTTTGCCTGACGAGTGGATGGCGACGCTGCCCACCTGGTAGAATTTTTCGAAGACCAGCTCGTGGTGCTCGGGGTCCAGCCCGATGCCGGTATCCTTGACCGCGATCTCGACGCCGGGCCGGTCGTTATCCATG
>CAZLOC010000366.1:0-3977 GCA_964560935.1 uncultured Anaerolineaceae bacterium
CTTGTCCCAAATTTTTTCAAGATCGAGATTAGAAATGGCAACCTGTATGGGACCTAATCGATGTCTTGCGAAACGGTTCAACGGTCGCCCTGTTGGCGATCGGCATGACGTTGGTCATTGCTACAGGTGGCGTAGACCTCTCCGTGGGCGCCATTATGGCAATTGCTGCTTCTGTGGCAGCCCTGATGATGAACCCCTGGGTCATCGGCAAAGAACTAACCGTTGAACTTCAGAGATTGGTCATGGATCCAACTTACACTTATTCGCCGTTCTGGTTAGTACTTATTGTGACACTCTTTGTTGCTACAATGTGCGGCCTGTGGAATGGGGTGCTGGTTGCCTACGTGAGAATTCAAGCCATGGTGGGCACCCTGATCCTGATGATCGCCGGGCGTGGCATTGCCCAGTTGATCACAAACGGGGTAAGGATTCAGATCTTCTACGAGCCTTATGCCTTTATCGGGCAGGGCTGGATTGTCTTGCCGTTTACCCTGTACCTGGTGGCCTTTATATACGCGCTCACCTGGCTTTTTACCCGCAGGACAGCCATAGGCATGTTTATCGAATCGGTCGGCATCAATTCTCGTTCCAGCTTTTTCAGCGGGATCAGTGAAAGAAAGATCAAATTGCTGGCTTATACGTTTTGCGGCTTCTGCGCCGGGGTCGCGGGTTTGGTCGCCAGTGCGAATATCAAAACATCGGATGCCAATAACATCGGCTTGACCCTTGAATTGGATGCCATCCTTGCGGTGGTGATTGGCGGGACCTCCATGGCAGGCGGGCGTTTCTCCATTCTGGCCAGCATCATCGGCGCGATGGTTATGCAAGCTGTCAATACATCTATGTATGCAATCGGTGTTCCGGCTTTTGCTCTTCAGGCAATCAAAGGCGTTGTGGTTATCATTGTCATCCTGCTGTATTCAGAACAGGTCAGAGGCTTCTTCCAGAAGATCGCTGCCGAACGGAAAGAGGTCTAGCCATGTTGCAGAAATTTAACACTTTTGTGACCAAAAACCGAAGGTTTATTCCAATTACGGCAACGGCCATACTGGTAGTGGTTGCTTATGCAGTTGGAGCAATTCTATATCCGGCCATGCGTAACCCGCAGGTCTTCTTCAACTTATTCCGGAACAATGCTTATATATTTATTAGCGCTATAGGAATGACACTCGTCATTCTTACAGGCGGTATCGATCTATCGGTGAGCGGCGTGGTAGCGTTGACAACGGTAGCCGCGGCGGCGTTGCTGCGAGAAGGGTGGAACGCCTGGCTGGTCATCCTGCTCATGTTGGTCATGGGAACGGCTCTGGGGTCCATCATGGGCAGTTTCGTTGCCTACCTGAAGGTGCAACCGTTTATTGCCACCCTGGCAGGCATGTGGTTTGCACGCGGTATGTGTTTTTTCATCAGTGATGACGCCATATCCATTGATAACCGTATCTATAAAATTCTTGGACAGACCAAGCTCCTGATTCCAGGCTGGACAGAACTGGCTGCAAAGCAGGGCAATCCTGCGCCATTTGTCTCCATCTTTGTGGTTGTTGCATTTATTCTCTTTGGGATAGCAATTTATATCGCTCATTACACCCGTTTCGGTCGTACAGTGTACGCTATCGGAGGCAATGAAGGTAGAAACGAACAGTCTGCTCGATTAATGGGCTTGCCAGTGGAAACCACCAAATTATTGGTTTACACGTTCAACGGATTTTGTTCAGCGCTGGCAGGTATTTGCCTGAGCGTCTTCGTGGCATCCGGACATGGTTTTTACGCCACTGGCTTTGAGCTGGATATCATCGCTTCCGTGGTCATTGGCGGTACCATGCTGACCGGAGGTTCAGGATATGTCTTCGGTACGTTGTTCGGTGTATTAGTTCTTGCCATTACTCAAACCCTGATCCAATTCATCGGATCACTTAGCTCTTGGTGGACAAAAATTGTCATCGGACTGTTGATGCTCGCTTTCATTGGCGTGCAAAGTGTCCTGGCTGCCCGTAAAGAAGGTCGAAAACAGATTCGGGATCCCCAAGCATTAGCGGCCGCTCGTCTACGAAGACGAAGACAGGTGCTTGCAGCAAGCGGAGTTGTAGTTCTGGTTGTGCTTGCGGTCGTCTTTGTCCCCCAGATGAGAAATGGCAACGGGACTGAAACCATGGTTGCTACCGTTTGTGATATAGCTCCCTTCCGAGAAGAAGAAGCTGCCAGCTTTATAGCGGATGGGGCAGTAATTGTCTACAACCGAACTGCCGGAACTGCTTGTGTCGATGAATTATATGCTATCTATCCGGATGGACGCATCCTTGCCGACAATGGCACGGGCAATGAGCCTGTAGAGGCACAAATAGATCCGCTTGAACTTGAGCGGATCTTAATAGCTACCAGTGATGAATACGGATGGTTTACAGACAATATGTTCAGCACCTATCACAACCCCTGCCGGCAATGCTACGCACACTACCTTACCATATCCTACAATGGCCAGGTAAAGAGCGTAACTGCTGTAGATGGCGGTGTAGATATGCAGCCTGAGTATGGATATACTCTTTCGATCATCAGGCCCATTCTTCCAAAATTTACTACAATTGCTCCATAGATAAGATTTGAGTTCTGAGGGTAAAAAGCCTCGGTACTTTTAGCTGCGAAGTTTACTATAAAAGGAGAAGGAAAAATGAATGTTAGAAAGGTGCTAATTCCAATCCTTCTAATCTATATGTTATTTACCTATGCCTGTGCATATATTGTATTGCCTGAAGGGATAGAGCTTGAGGCAGCAAATGCAGAAAAAACGGGCTGGAGCGCCTTTGTGACGAATGTAGATAAGTCTGGTGCAGGGGATTTACGCATTGACATCACCATACGGAATGACACTGGGGACTGGAGCGCGATGAAGGCCATTGAAGGCAAGCCTGCTGTGCTTACCAGTGGAGGCAAAACCACAAACTGCGGTACGGTCAATGTCAGCACGGGAGGGCACCGCCTGGCTCCGGGATTCCAGATGCGCGGATATATTGCCGGAACAAAAACAGAACCCGTGACTCAGTTTATTTATGTTGAGTGCGCAGGTGCGGAAGCTACACCTGATTCCAAACTTTCTATCTCCTATACATATGTTACCGGGCAATATAACTATTATGAGCAGGACAAGAATAAAGTCGACGATGAGTTGGAATTAAACCTGGACGAAGTTGTCACGGATCTGGCATATCCGCTTACCGAACAGGCCGAGGGGTTGGCCCAAAAAGTTGATGCTGAGATCGTTGCACTCAATAAAGTTACCCTTACCCTTACGGATGTCCAGCGCACGGATAATGGCTTGCAGTTTTCGTGGGAAGCTCTCAATCCTGGTGAATACGCTACTTACGTTCATATTGGCAACCCGCCTGTAATCGGGCAGGATGGTATTCTCTATGGATTTTATGAAACCCCGGATATTGTGTCCGTACCGATCACTCCAGCAGGCGCTAAGGCGGAATGGTCGACCGTGGTTGCGGTTCCTCAAGAAGTCAGAGGCTTATATATCATGCTTAGTGTGGAGACTGGAAAGGCGCGACTATTTGCGAATTATGCGATCGACATCACCGAAAAATAACATCATTAGGATGATGAGGTAATCATGAAAACTGAACTCAGACCAGTCACACTTGGGGTGATTGTTGGCAACCGGGGCTTTTTCCCTTCGCATTTATGTGACAGCGGCCGCAAGACCAGCCTGAATGTATTGGAGCAAGAAGGTATCAAGGCTATTTGTTTGACGCCTGAAGACACCAGCTATGGAGCTGTCTTCAGCCTGGAAGACTCCCGGAAATGCGCGGATTTATTCAAGGCACATCGCGATGCAATCGACGGCGTCCTGGTCACGTTACCCAATTTCGGCGAAGAGACGGCTATTGCGAATGCCTTGCGCTGGGCAGACCTGCATGTACCTGTGCTTATCCAGGCTTTTCACGACGAAGTTGGCAAGATGAAAGCAGCCGACAGGC
>CAZLOC010000367.1:0-3967 GCA_964560935.1 uncultured Anaerolineaceae bacterium
TGCCTTCCCCCGATATTGAAGATTCTATGTCGTTCGGATTCCGTAGTCAATACCCATGATTTACAGGTTTGAAAGGTGGAAGGGCAAATAATGGATTTGTAACTAAAATATCGTGACTTCTTTTTGCGACGAACTGGTCGCCATGTGGAACGAAGCTTATCCCGAAGATCCGGTTGCAATCGCGGGAGATTGATACCGAAGTGCGTCGCACCAGACTGACAAGTGGATCCGTTAAAACGGCAAAATGCAATCGTTTGGACTTATCCCGTCAAAGATGGTGCGACGCACTCAATGAGCGGATGGACAACCCGCCCCACAAATTAAAAACGCCCGTCGCTTCAATGCGACGGGCGGTCTGTTATCCAGGCGCCCCCGGCGGGATTCGAACCCACAACCTACTGATTCGAAGTCAGGCACTCTGTCCATTGAGCTACGGGGGCACAGCGGGGATTATACACGGAATTTACGGAATCAATCCGTAAAAAGACGGAAGAAAATCCGTTCTGTCCGTGGCATCCGTGTCCCAAAATAGGCGCTTGGTTGGACTTTTAGAAAACCCTGACTCGAAATCCCAGTTCACTTGCCCTTCCCGCCGATTGCCCTTACAATCGGGAAGACTCTCGTCTGGAAAGGATTTCAGCATGGTAGATATCAATTCGTTTGGTGAGCGGGTTATCGAGAACTTGGAGAAGGTTGTGATCGGCAAGCGTCAGTCCCTTGAGCTCATTGTCATTGGCCTGCTATGCCAGGGACACGTATTGATCGAAGATGTACCCGGGGTGGGGAAAACAATGATGGCCCGCAGCCTCGCTCGTTCGTTGGATTGTACTTTCAATCGCCTGCAATTTACGCCGGATATGCTCCCCAGTGATGTCACCGGCGTATCGATTTTTAACCAGCAAAAGCGCGAATTCGAATTTCGTCCGGGTCCGGTGATCGGGCAGATCGTCCTGGCGGATGAGATCAACCGCGCCACGCCCAAGACGCAGGCCTCACTGCTGGAGGCCATGGAAGAACGCACGGTGACTGTGGATGGCGTGACGCATGTGCTGCCCAAGCCCTTCATGGTCTTGGCGACACAGAACCCGATCGAATACGAGGGCACCTTTCCTTTGCCCGAAGCGCAACTGGACCGCTTCCTGCTACGGGTGCGCATGGGCTATCCCAGCCTCCCAGACGAGATCCGCATCCTCGAAGGGCAGCAGTTGGAGCATCCGATCGAAGCGCTCAAGGCCATCGTCAAGGCCAAGGACGTTTTGGCCGCGATCGAAAGTGTCAAAAGAGTGTATGTCTCGCTCGCCATCAAACGCTATATCGTGGATCTGACCAACCGCACTCGCCAGAGCGATGATGTTTACCTGGGGGCCAGCCCGCGCGGCAGCCTGGCGCTCTTCCGCACCGGGCAGGCGCGCGCCGCTCTCCTGGGTCGTGATCATGTCTTGCCGGACGATATTCAGGCCATGGCTGTGTCCGTACTTGGACACCGCATCATTGTGGGGCCTGCTGCCCGCCTGCGCGAAGTGAGCGCAGACCGTATCGTGCGCGAGATCGTCGAAAATCTGCCTGTGCCCGGCGGTGATTACAAATCCTCAGCAGCCAAGGATAAGTAGGGATGCGAGCTGGCCGGATCCTGGCCGTCATTCTACTTTTAGGCGGTTTGCTTGGGGTACTTGTTGGGGCGCGTGAGATATTTACGCGCATTCTATACATCAGCGTTTTACTGGTTTGTATTTCCTGGCTATGGACGCAAATTTCCCTGCGCGGCCTGAGTATACATCGCCGCGCCCGGTCTCTGCGTGCCAGCGTGGGGGACGTGTTCGAAGAGTATTTCGAACTGGTCAACGAGAGTCGCCTGGGCAAGTTGTGGGTCGAGGTTTCCAACGATACCAATATGCAAGGCGCATCCGGTTCGCGCTTGCTGACTGTGGTGGGGAAGGGGCAAAAACGGACTTATATTGCGCGCACCTGGCTCGTCCGTCGTGGCGGCTTTCGGCTTGGCCCAACGCGGTTGGTCTCTGGCGATCCCTTCGGTTTGTTCCGGACAGAAAAAGTGATCCCGGCGGAGCACTCGCTGGTTGTGCTCCCGATGATCTATGAGATCAGCGCCTTTATTTCACCGCCTGGCTTGCTGCCCGGTGGGCAGGTGATCCGCCGCAAGGCCATGGATATTACCCCGCATGCCTCCGGGGTGCGCGAATACGTTCCCGGCGACCCGATGAAACGCATCCATTGGCCGACGACTGCCCGGCGAGGCCAGTTGATTGTCAAGGAGTTCGAGCAGGACCCTCAGGCCGAGGTCTGGCTATTTTTGGATGCGCAAGCCAGGGTACATGCTGAAAAATCTTATGAAACTCCCGAAATGCGCACTGACGGTTGGCTCTTCAGCCAGCGCACCGAGTTCAAATTGGCGCCCTCCACCCTGGAATATGCCATCAGCGTAACGGCTTCTCTGGCGCATTATTTTATCCGGCAGCGCCGGGCTGTCGGGTTGGTAACTGCCGGGCGCAACTATGCGGTTATCCCCGCAGAGCGCAGTCAACGCCAGGAAAATAAGATTTTGGAAACCCTGGCGTTTATCGAAGCCGAGAGCGATTTATCCATTGCCGGGTTGGTGGCGGCGCAGGCGGGTCATCTCCCGCAAGGTAGCAGCGCTATCCTGGTGACCCCCACTGTCTCGCCCGGACTGCTGGCCACAATCGACGACCTGCAACGGCGCGACTTGCGAACGGTGGTCGTGTTGCTCATGGCGGAATCGTTTGGCGGTTCGCCCGGGAGCAAAAAGCTTTATACTTCCCTGCTCGAGCGCAATGTGCCGGTCTGTAGCATCTATTGTGACGCCGACATCGCATTGGAGCTTTCCAGCTTTTCTTCGAATATGACTTCCCAGGATTCCGCATGGCAAAGACCCCCGTTATCACACTTGATTTGAATTTCCAGGGACGGAAGCAGGCGATTGCCGCCTATCTCATCCCTCATTCCAGCGGCTTGGTTCTGATCGAATGCGGACCTGGCTCGACTCTTTCCGCCCTTCAGGCTGCCCTCGCGGAAGAAGGCTATGCCCCCCGTGACGTGACCCACCTGCTGCTGACGCATATCCACCTGGACCATGCCGGTGCGGCGGGTTGGCTGGCGCGTCAGGGCGCGGAAGTCTACGTCCACCCGGTGGGCGCGCCACATATGTTGAACCCTGAAAAATTACTGGCCAGCGCTGCCCGCATTTACGGCGATCAGATGGACATGTTGTGGGGCGAATTCCTATCGGTGCCGGAAGACAGGTTGAAAATCCCGGATGATACGCAGGAAATCGTCATCGGGGACCTGCGCTTCCTGCCGATCAATACGCCCGGTCACGCCGAGCACCATTATGCCTATCTCTTCGAAGACGTTTGCTTTTCGGGTGACATCGGCGGTGTGCGCATCCCCGGCTTCCCCTACCTGCGCGTACCCATGCCGCCACCCGAATTGCACCTGGAACGCTGGCGCGCGAGCATCCGGCGATTGCGCACGTTTAAATTCAGTCGCATTGCGCCCACGCATTTTGGCCTCTTCGATGACCCCGAGTGGCAGCTTTCTGCGGTGGAAAAGGGACTGGCTGACGCCGAGCGTTGGCTGGAAGAGGTCATGCCCACCGACCCGCCCGTGGAGGCGCTGCGGGGGATGTTCACCGACTGGATGGAAGAGCAGGGGCGCGCCATGGGTTTGAGTGAAACTGTGTACGAAGCGTACACCCTGGCGAACCCGCTGGGCATGTCCGCGGATGGGTTGTTGCGCTATTGGAAGAAAGTTCGACTTAGTAACTGAGAAAGTTTGTGTCACCCTGAGCCGAAGCCCTGAGTGCAGCGAAGGGTCAGGCGAAGGGTCTCCCGCGCGAATCGCGGGGATTCTTCGGTCGCTACGCTCCCTCACGCGTGCCTGCGCACGGTGCAGGCAGAATGACATATCTACTTGATGTTAGGTAGTCTCGAAT
>CAZLOC010000368.1:0-3947 GCA_964560935.1 uncultured Anaerolineaceae bacterium
CGACGCGCAACTCTATGGGCGCCTTGCCAGCTCGATAATCTATGCTAATTCTTCGATGCGCGCCGAACCGGGGGTCCTCCTCAAAAACCACCGGGGTCAATCCGGTCTCTGGGGCTACGCCATCTCCGGCGATTTACCAATCGTGCTGCTGCAGATTGAAGATCCTGCAAATATCGATCTGGTGCGCCAACTCGTCCAGGCCCACGCATACTGGCGTTTGAAGGGACTTGCGGTGGACCTGGTGATCTGGAACGAAGATCACGCCGGTTACAGGCAACTTCTGCAAGACCAGATCATGGGGCTCATTGCCGCGGGCACCGAAGCCAACGTGACCGATCGGCCCGGCGGCATTTTCCTAAGACCTGCGGACCAGATATCGGAGGAGGACCGCATCCTGATCCAAACGGTCGCCCGCGCCATCATCACCGACAGCCGGGGGGCGCTGGTGGACCAGATTAACCGTCGCAGTCTTGCGGAAGTAACAGTGCCGCTCCTTAAACCGACCCGAACCCACCGCTCCGAACCCCTGGCGGTCACCGCGCTGCCTCGCCACGATCTGGCGTTCTTCAATGGGATAGGCGGATTCACCCCGGATGGGCGCGAGTACGTCATTACGACCGCGCCCGGGCAGGTGACGCCGGCGCCATGGGTGAATGTGCTGGCAAACCCGCACTTCGGGACCGTCATTTCAGAGAGCGGGCTTGCCTACACCTGGAGTGAGAATGCTCATGAGTTCCGCCTCACTCCCTGGGGGAACGATCCCGTGAGCGATTCGAGCGGGGAAGCTTTCTACATACGCGATGAAGAGCGCGGCCACTTCTGGTCCCCCATGCCGCTGCCCAGCTGCGGGACGACGCCTTATGTCACCAGGCATGGATTTGGCTACAGCGTCTTCGAGCACACGGAGCGCGGCATCCGCTCAGAGGTGTGGGTTTACGTGGCCCTGGACGCACCGATCAAGTTCACGGTGCTGAAAGTGCGAAACGAGTCGGGGCGAGCGCGCCGACTTTCCGCCACCGGATACGCGGAATGGGTCCTTGGCGACCTGCGGCCGAAATCGACCATGCACGTGATCACCGAAATTGACCCGAATAGTGGCGCGTTCTTCGCGCGCAACCCATATAATATGGAGTTTCGCAACCGGACTGCTTTCTTCGATGTGGACGATACGCCCCGGACCTTAAGCGGCGACAGAACCGAGTTCCTCGGGCGCAACGGCACGCTTCGGAATCCTGCTGCGATGACCCGGTTGCGCCTCTCCGGCAAGGTGGGGACCGCTTTGGATCCCTGCGCCGCTATCCAGGTGCCATTCGATCTGGCCGACGGGCAAGAGCGCGAGATCATCTTCAGGCTCGGCGTAGGGCAAGATGCCGCTGACGCAGGCAACCTGGTACGTCGCTTCCGTGGAGCTGCTGCCGCGCACAACACGCTCGAAACGGTCTGGCAATACTGGAATCACACGCTCGGCGCAGTGAATGTGGAAACACCCGATCCGACCGTCAATGTCCTGACCAACGGCTGGCTCTTATACCAAACTATAGCGTGCCGCCTTTGGGCGCGCAGCGGATACTACCAGTCGGCGGGCGCCTTCGGTTTCCGCGATCAGTTGCAGGACGTGATGGCACTCATCCACACAGAGCCGCGTCTCGTGCGCGAGCACCTTCTCCTCTGTGCTGCCCGTCAGTTCCGGGAGGGAGATGTCCAGCATTGGTGGCATCATCCGTCAGGGCGCGGCGTGCGTACGCACTGTTCGGACGATTTCCTCTGGTTACCGTTGGCTACGTGCCGTTATGTTCTGAACACCGGAGACACCGGAGTATTGGATGAATCCATCCACTTCATCGAGGGCCGCCCGGTAAATGCCGATGAGGACTCGTATTACGATCTTCCCAGCCGGTCTGAACAAGCGACCAGTTTGTACGATCACTGTGTGCGGGCTATCCTGAGAGGCATCAGCTTTGGCGTGCACGGCCTGCCGCTCATCGGCTCGGGTGATTGGAACGACGGCATGAACATTGTGGGCGAACACGGCAAAGGCGAAAGTGTATGGTTGGGATTCTTCCTCTATGAAGTGCTCATGCGGTTCACTGATATTGCACGCATACAGGGTGACCTCCCCTTCGTCGAGCGCTGCCAGAGGGAGGCTGCTCAACTGCAGAGGAACATCGAAAAGAATGGCTGGGATGGTGAATGGTATCGCCGTGCTTACTTCGACGATGGCTCGCCGCTCGGTTCAGCGGGTAATCCCGAATGCCAAATTGATTCTATTGCGCAAAGCTGGTCTGTTCTCTCCGGTGCCGGAGATGCCAAACGCGCGCATATGGCAATGGAAGCTGTAGATAAGCGCCTCGTTAGACGTGATCATTCGCTGATCCAACTCCTGGACCCGCCCTTCGACAAGTCGAATTTGAACCCGGGCTATATAAAAGGATATGTCCCCGGGGTGAGGGAAAATGGCGGACAGTACACTCATGGGGCGATCTGGGCTGCAATGGCATTCGCTCAATTAGGCGACAGCCGGCGCGCGTGGGAACTGCTGACAATGATAAACCCGGTAAACCATGCGAAATCTCCGGAGGAAATTGAAACCTACAAAGTAGAACCGTATGTTGTCGCAGCAGACGTATATGCGCTACCACCGCACATCGGCCGCGGTGGATGGACGTGGTATACGGGATCAGCCGGTTGGATGTACCGGCTTATCGTGGAATCACTTCTGGGGCTGCGGCTTGAAATAGACAAACTGAGTTTCGCACCGTGCCTCCCTGCTGATTGGGACACATTCAAGGTACACTACCGGTACCGGGAAACTATCTACCATATCACTGTCCTGCAAACGCACACCGGAAAGGGCGGGACACGTGTGACAATAGATGGTGTTGAGCGCGACGATCAGACTATTCCCCTTGTTGACGACCATCAGGAACATTCGGTCGAGGTGAGAATACACACCACACATAGTTACCTTTGAACAGGCCAGATTAAGCGTTGACGAATTTACTCTTCTTCGGCCTTACGCTCTGCTTCTATATTAATTAAGGTTTTTTCGACTTCTTTCTGCGTATTTCGCAAACTGTCTTTACAGAACTTTACCAGCTCTGATGCTCTTTTTACCTTTACCGTAAGGACATCAACATCTATTTCACCGGATTCAATTTCTTCCACAATCTTTTCAAGCTCGGTTATCGCTGATGTGTAGGTCAATTTATTCTTCCGCATGTAAAGCCTCCACTTTGCTCCTGACTGTCCCCTTATAAACCTTAGTCCTTATTATATCTCCTTGCTGCAAGTCTGCACTATCCTTGAGTGCTTTATCCTTAAAGTATGTAATGCTGTAGCCCCTCCTCAGGACATTGACCGGGTCGAGAAGCCTTATTGCCTGACCACAATGCTTTATCCTGTTTTCTTGCTGCTGGAAAAGTATGTTCAGTCCGCCAACAATCCCACTCATAGCGAATTCCAGTCTGTTATGGGAACTGTTCATGGACTGGGTTGTTCCATGAATGAGCTTGTGCAAGACTGTCTCTCTCCTCTGCATTTCCCCGCTGAACCTGTCTCTGACAATGTGTCTGAAATGTTGAACAAGATACTGAAACCGGTGGATTTCTTCTCTCATTGATTCTTCTATCAGATGGATTAATGTCCTCTGTGCATTCAAAAGCCTTTCTTCAAAACTGCTCATTCCTGACAGCAGGAATTCAGCCACTGCAGTAGGTGTTTTGAGCTTAGTGTGGGCTACTAAGTCTGCTACCGTGTCGTCCCGCTCATGTCCTATCCCGGTGATAACAGGCAGGGGAAATTTCGCCACTTCGACAGCGAGCCCGTAGGTATCAAAACAGCTCAAATCAAGCTGTGAACCTCCGCCTCTTACGATTGCTACTGCATCATAAATGTCTCTGTGCTCCTTAATTTTCCTTAAAGCAGAAATGATGGATGCCTCGGCCTCC
>CAZLOC010000369.1:0-3944 GCA_964560935.1 uncultured Anaerolineaceae bacterium
TCAACATCCTGCCGAAGGAACATCTGCTGGTCGGCCTCGCCCACCCCTCCAGCGATATCGTCCTTTACGATTACCTGACGGAGCAACTCGTCAAAGTTATCCCCGGCATTCCGTGGAAATTGGGCAACCCGCTCAGCCGCGAATCGATTGTTACGCCGAGCGGAAATATCTACACGTACCGAGGCACTGAGGCTGCGAGTCAGCAACATGAAACTCATTCAGTCTGGGTCTATAATATTCACACCGGAGAAATGAGGGACACCGGTTTCCAAATGACCAAAGGTTTCTGGATCGGCCAAACCCAGAAGCGCGACGGCAGCAAGATTTACATCAATACCATCGGTGGACAGTTATATGAGTTTGACGTCGCCACAGAAACCTTCAGGGACCTGGGATATGCGTTGCCAAGAACAGACAAGCGGATTATCAACTACACATACTCCCTCACGCTCTCCCCGGACGAGACGAGACTGTACTATATCTTATCTATCCTCCAAAGGCCGGGAGGCGCTGAGGGGAACGGGAGTGGGGGTAGCGGCGAACTGTACTACTATGACCTTGTTCGCGGACAGGTGGTCTTCGTGCAACAACTGCCGGTTGGGATCTACACCAGCGCCGATGTGCGCGATTCCCAGAATATTTACTTTTCCCATTTCGGCGACAGCACGAACATCTGGTCGGGCAAACCCAAGCTCTTTATCCTGCATGTGCCTCCGGCTGCCTTTACCCAAATGGACTTGTATGCCAACATCGAAACGATTGGCGTGGTCGTGAACGGTACGAACCTGCCGAAGACAGCGGAACTGATGTATCGTCAGAACAACGAGGCGAACTGGCATACAGGTCATCCGCTCGTACGCATTGACGATGGCCGTCTCGTTGGCAGCCTGTTTGGGCTTGCCCCGGGCACATCGTACGAAATCAAGGTGCGGGATGGGGCCACCGAGATCAGCGGCTCGACCACGACACAACAAAACGAACTTCAGTTCACGCCTTCAGCGGTTGTACATGTAAATGACGACGCGCCGCCCAGCGGTGATGGCTCCGCTGCTGCGCCGTTCCAGACCATACAAGAGGGGATCAACCACGCCGGTCCAGGGACACAAGTGCTGGTTGCCGATGGAGTTTATCGTGAGGCGGTCACATTTCCCGCTTCGGGCACCGCCGGCAACTGGATACAAGTCAAGGCTGAGGGCAGCGGCGCAATCCTGGACGGCTCGGAGACCCTGTCCGGGGACATCTGGAAGCCACATAATAAGTCGCACGTCTGGTTCACGAAAATCGCCGCGCCCATCGCGTATCTGGCGCGTGACCAGAAGCGCTTCTATATGTACGACGATCTTTCAGGCCTGTTGAACAGTCGTGGGCACAACAACGTAACCATGAACGAGGGCTGGTACCTGGAGCGCAGCACCTTGAGACTCTATGTGCGCAGTCAGGACGACCCCTCTCGCCATACCTGGCAGGTACCCATTCTCAACCACGCGTTCGACGTGGCTGGTCAGGATTGGCTCTGGATCGAAGGCTTTGAAATGCGGTTCTACGGCACGCAAGAGAATGGTTGCGGTGTCTGCACGACAAACGCCTCTCACATCGTGATCCGCAAGAACCGCATCCACAATCTGCAATTAGGTATTTACGTCAATTGGACAGGCGGCGAGGAGCGGGGTAACGACACGCGCATCGAATACAACGAAATCTACGATCCGCCGGTGAACGAATGGCCCTGGAAAGCAGTCAAAGGCAGCTCGATGGAAAACACCGCCATCGTTCTCAGGGGGCACATTGGCGCTATCGTGCGTGGAAACGAACTGCATAACTTCTTCAATGGCATTTACACCGGTTCATCAGGCGCTCTGGAGAATCCTGAACTTGCGTTCGACGCCGACATCTACAACAACCGTATCCACCACATGAGCGACGATGCCCTGGAGCCGGAAGGCGCAAGCATCAACCAACGCTTCCGGGACAATATCATCGATACGAGTTTCGTCGGTGTCTCCCTGGCTCCGGTCACGCAAGGCCCTGTCTGGGTATTGCGTTCCTCTTTCGCCAACTACACTGGCCGAGGCATCAAATGGGATAGGAACTCGGATGGGATCGCGCTGATCTACCACAACACATTCTGGACTACCGCGCAAGACATACCCGGAATGGACATGATCAGCCCGGCACATAATGCAGTGCTGCGCAACAACATTTTCCAGGGGGGCGGGTACGGAGTCTACGAGGTTCTCACCGGTTCAACCGGGCACGACTGGAACTATGACAACTGGTATACCACGAGCAGCCCGCGCTTCAAGTGGGAGGCTGTGGACTATGCTACCATTGCACAACTGTGCGCGGGGACCGGCCTGGAATGCAACGGGCATGAAAGTTCCCCCGGATTGAGCGACCCGAATGGCGGCGATTTCAGCCTGCTTTCATCGAGTTCGAACATCGACCGGGGCATCCTTATTCCCGGCATCAATGACAGCTTCGCAGGCTCTGCACCGGACATCGGCGCATATGAATATGGGTCAGCGGTCGATCTCCCGCCCACGGTTTCATCGATCGCGCGCGCCGATCCGAATCCTACCAGCGCGGCCAGTGTCAATTTCACGGTGACCTTCTCGGAATCCGTGACCGGCGTGGACACCCTGCCACCCTTCAATGACTTTACGCTCGCAACCGACCCGGGCGTCACCGGCGCTGCTATCACAAGCGTAACCCCTGTTTCAGGGACAGCGTACACGCTTAGCGTGAATACCGGCTCTGGCAACGGCAACATTCGCCTGGACCTTGTGGACGATAATTCCATCCTGGACATGGCGAACAATCCGCTGGGCGGACCAAACCCTGGCGATGGCAGCTTCACCACAGGCGAGACCTACACAATCGACAGAAACGCACCCAGCGCACCCAGCCTGACCTCCAGCCTGCGCGCTGACCCCAATCCGACCCCTGCCGAAATCGTCTCTTTCACCGTCACCTTCTCCGAAGCCGTCAGCGGTGTGGACCCGGGCGATTTTTCCCTGACCACCACCGGCAGCCTCAGCGGCGCTCTCGTGGCGAATATGAGCGGCGCAGAGGACATCTACACCGTCCTGGTTGCCACCGGGAGCGGCGACGGCGGTCTGCGCCTGGATGTCCTGGATGACGACAGCATCCTGAACGCTTCAGGCGTCCCTCTGGGCGGACCAGGCGCGAGCAACGGTAATTTCACCACAGGCGAAGCCTACACCATCGACAAGACCCCTCCCGTTGTAACTGGCGGCTTGCGCGCCGACCCCAATCCGACGACCGCTGATAGCGTGAATTTCACCGTCGTTTTCTCGGAACCAGTTACCGGCGTAGACCCGAGCGACCTTTTCCTGTCCACATCGGGGAATATTTCCGGTGCGTCCATTACGAGCCTCAGCGGCGATGGGTATTTGTACACCGTTTCAGTCGCCACAGGCAGCGGGGATGGCACACTACGCCTGGAAGTCCTGGATAATGACAGCATCCTGGATGCCGCCGGCCAGCCCCTCGCCGGAGCAGGGCTTGGCAACGGCAATTTCGCCAGTGGTGAAGAATATACGGTCAGTAAACCTGGCACGACTCCAGTTACTGAAACCTTCATTTCTAACAATAAGAATGACGGCTGGGTGCTGGAATCAAAGGAAAATAGCAACCGGGGCGGCTCTCTGAATTACAAAGCCGCCATCTTTGCCCTCGGTGACGACAAGGGTGATCGCCAGTATCGCGCCATCCTGGATTTTCCTACTAACACCCTGCCTGATAACGCCGTGATCACCAAAGCTTTATTGATGATCAAAGCGGAAGGCAACGTTGGTTCCGACCCGTTCAATACCCTCCAGAACATCCTGGTAGACATTCGCTCCGGCTCGTTCGGTTACATCGGTCCGTTTCCTTACAGTGGCTTGCAAGTCTCCGATTTCCAGAGTCCATCCAGCCGGGAT
>CAZLOC010000370.1:0-3927 GCA_964560935.1 uncultured Anaerolineaceae bacterium
CCCAGAGTAGTAGCCATGATCCAATAAAACCATAGCGCCCAGTCCATTATTTCGGATTTCGCATCTTTCATGCTAAGCAAAAATAGGCTGCGGTTTGCTTTTTATGGGAAAGGCTGCACGATTTCAGAATGAATCGGGCAGCCTCCATTGTAGAACTCAATAATCAGCTGTTACCTAGCCCTTCACAGAACCCGCTAGCAAACCACGTACAAAGTAGCGTTGTAATCCAAAGAACACAGCCAGCGGCAAGACCATTGAAACAAACGCCCCGGCCGTCAACAGATGCCATTCGCTGCCACGTGCGCCTACGATAGCAGCCATGCGCTGTGTCACTAGCTCGAACTCCGGGTTGCCACCCAGGAAGATCAGGGCCACCAGGTAATCATTCCATACCCATAGGAACTGGAAGATAGCAAAGGATGCCAGAGCCGGAACGGAGAGAGGTAAAACGAGCTGAGTGAAGACCGTAAAGTGTGAAGCACCGTCGATGAAAGCCGATTCAAAAATATCCCGCGGCAGGGTACTGACATAGTTGTAGAGCAGGTAGGTTGCCAATGGCAGCCCAAAACCTGTGTGAGCCAACCAAATCGCCAGAAAAGTGCCGTTGAGATTCAATGCTTTGTAATCGCGCAAAAGTGGCACCAATGCGATTTGCAATGGCACAACCAATAAAGCAACTACCAATATGAACATTCCACGTCGTCCAGGGAACTTCATCCAGGCAAAAGCATACGCAGCAAAAGTTGCAATCAAGATGGGAATCACCGTGGACGGAATCGCCACAGTTAAACTATTCAAGAAGGCGCGGTTCATGTTGTCGCCAGGGACAATTGTAACCGTGCCGTCCGGCCGTTTGAATTCAAAATTCTGTCCGCCTAAGACCTGCTGGTAGTTGCCAAGCGTGAAATTCCATGATACGGTCCAGACCCGCTCTTGCACTTCCACTTTCCCAAGACGTTTATTTCCGATCCAGGTGATACGCTTGCCGTTCGGGGTTTCGACCCCAGCCCGAAATTCTTCAAAAGTCCCGGAAATCCCTTCAATTTCCATGACCCCATTAGGGTCAAGCCCGGCCTGGCTGATGTCGATCTCTCTGACCGGCTGCCACTCTCGATGCGGGAGTATGTTCCACCAACCTGAAGTGGCGATATCATCCCGGTTACGAAAAGAAGAGACAAAAATTCCCAAAGTCGGGATTGTCCATAGTACAACGAGAAGAAGGAGAGTTCCATTAACAAACAGGCTGCCAAGCAGTTTTTGTCTTTTTCCGCTTTCCATCTTAGAATGCCTCCTGTTTCCTGAACTGTCGCAAGTTATAGTACATCACCGGAATAACGGCGATGAGCAGCACAATGGCAATGGCTGAACCATAGCCCGAATTGTTATTTGTAAATGATTGCCTGTAAAACTGGGTAGCGATCACATGGGTGCCAAATTGTCCGCCCGTCATGACCCAGACCACATCAAAAATCTTCAAAGTGAATATGACAATCGTGGTCCAAACTGAAATAATTGTGCCTTGGATATAAGGGACCATGATGCGGAAAAAG
Organism: uncultured Anaerolineaceae bacterium; assembly: GCA_964560935.1. Classification (GTDB taxonomy): domain Bacteria; phylum Chloroflexota; class Anaerolineae; order Anaerolineales; family Villigracilaceae; genus JAABUE01. Next base: position 1,551 of record CAZLOC010000370.1, read on the forward strand.
ATCTGGAATTCATTCGCGCCATCGATCCGCCCGGCTTCTAAAAGTTCTTCGGGGATGCCTTTCAATGCCGCAGAAAACAGAACCATCGCAAAGCCAGCTTGCAGCCAGATAACAATCACAATCAGGAACAAATTGTTCCAGGGGGCGATATTAACCCATTGTGGCCAGGCTTGAGGTTGTCCCCCTAAACCCGTTACGAAAGCATTTAGCAAACCGACCTGAGGTTGTCCGGGTGGCCGGTACTCGTAGATAAAGTTCCAGATGATGCTCGCGCCAACAAAGGAGATCGCCATAGGCAGAAAGATAAACGACTTGGCTATTTTTTCCATACGGCTGCGATCAGCCAGCACTGCGATAATCAATCCAAAGGAAACCGAAAGTGTGCTTCCAAAGATAATCCACATCAGGTTGTTGCGGAATGCCAGGAACATTAACCCACCTGGTTGGAAAACCTCTGCGTAGTTTCCCAATCCAACGAACGCATCACTACTTAACTGTTGCAACACGTTCAGCCCTTTGGGTGGGCCGTTTCGATCAAACAGGCTGAGCCAAAATGTGCGCAATGTGGGAATAGCCAGATACCAGGCAAGGATCGCCATTGCCGGTCCCACAAATACAAAAGGCAGGAGCCGGGTTCTCCAGGTGTCCGATAGTCTTTCCACCAGGTTGTTGAATATCCAATATAAGATGGCGACCCCCCCCACACCCCAAACAATAGCAACCAAGGTAATGATAATTTGGGGCGCGTTGCTATCTCGCAGAAAGAGGAAACCCTGGTAAAGCACGTAAAAGGCAATTAAAGGGATACTAATTGCTAATAGTACGCGGCCGATGAGAGAAAGTATCCTTCCCCCAACGGATTGGTTTTGTTCTCCCTTATTATTCAGTAAGTCCATAGCCCGCTCCTTCTATAGAATAACGAAGATTTGGATATATTTTACCTTTATCTTGAATAGAACTGGCTTGCGAAGCAGGTAATTTACAGATTTATACCCAGGGCGGTCACAAATTGCGCTTTTTACAGGAAGGAATGCGCAATTTGTGACCGTGGGTATTAGTAGGTGGACGACCTCATGGTCGTCCACCCACAAATCACACTTGAAGCTTATTTGGGCCAGGTGGCATCAATTGCCTGCATCGCCGTATCCAGGTCTTCGGAACCGGCAACGTAGCTGGTGATATGCTCCCAGAAGGAGCCGGCACCAACTTCGCCAGGCATCAGGTCAGAGCCGTCGAAGCGGAAGCTTGTTGCTTCGGCTACGAGTTCGGCTATACCGCGTTCCAGCTCTACGCCATACATGTCAGGCGTAGCGGTCTGGTGCGCGGCCAGTGCGCCGCCGCCTTCGAGGAAGCCGCTAGCTGATTGCGGCACGGTGAAGTACTCCATCAGGGCGCGCACTTCGGGCCGGTCGTTAAACATCACCATAACGTCGCCAGCCACAAGGAAGGGCTTGCCATAGGCGGGATCCACGGGCGGGAAGTAGAAGAAGCCATAGTCCTCACCTGCTACCGTGCCTTCGGGGAAGAAGCCGGTAATGAAGTTGCCCTGTTTGTGCATCCAGCATTTGGGGGGATCTTCGAACATGGGCGCGGGGGAATCGCCAAAGTAGGTAGTGGTGATGGAAGCACGACCGCCGAAGACATAGGCGTCGTTGAACCACAGCTCACTCCAGGTTTCGATGGCTTTCTTCACTTCGGGGGAATCAAAGGGCAATGTGCCGGCTACCCAGGCGTCGTAGTTTTCCAAGGATGTGGTGCGCAGCATCATCTCTTCGGTCCAGTCGGTGGCTGCCCAGCCGGTGGCGGCCTGTGATTCGATGCCGATGCACCAGGCGGTATCACCGTCGTCTGCAATGGTCTGGTTGAGAGCCATCAATTCATCCCAGGTTTCGGGGATTGGATAACCGGCAGCCTCCCAGGCCTTCTTGGGATACCAGACCAGGCTCTTGCCGTTGAAGCGATGGAACACACCTGCCTCCATGCCGCCGACTGTAGCCATGTCGCGCCAGCTCTGGTTGTACTGCTGGCTCAACCACTCCTCTGACATAATGGAGGTGACATCAACGACATCGCCAGATTGCACGTATTGAGTTACTTTACCCGGTTGTGGGAAGTCAGCGATGTCGGGTGCATCGCCCGCATCGACACGCACGGAGATGGTGGCCTCGAATTCTTTGTTGCCGACGTAGTTGACATCAATGCCGGTCGCATTTTCAAATGCCTCCACCCCTTTTTGAAATTTGACACCATCCGGATCGTTGCCCTCCATAGCGCCGTCCACGGTGACGGTTGTGCCAGCGTATGTGCCCTTGAGAGCTTCCTCGAGGGCGCCGCCAGGCGGATAATCGAAGTCAACCTCTGCCATGGCTGGTTCTTC
>CAZLOC010000371.1:0-3927 GCA_964560935.1 uncultured Anaerolineaceae bacterium
GAAATTATCTCCGAACTGGAGCGCATGGGAGACTACGCTAAGGGCATTGCCAATATCAACATACGGATGGGTGACCAACCGTTGCTGAAACCATTGATCGACGTTCCACGCATGGCGCAAAAAGGCGTGGATATGCTGCACCGCGCGTTAACTGCCTTCGTCAAAGAAGATGTGGAAGCTGCCCAGTCGATCCCAATCGAAGACGACGAAGTGGATGCGTTATACAACCAGGTCTATCGCGAATTGATGACTTTCGTTATCAGTGACCCAAAATCGATCGAGCGCGCCAACTGGCTATTGTGGGTGGCTCACAACCTGGAGCGCGTTGCGGACCGTGTCACCAATATTTGCGAACGCACCGTTTTTATCGCCACCGGTGAACTGAGCGAAATCAAGAACAGCGATGATGAGTTCTGGAAACAACAAAAGTCGTAGCGTACTTTTCCTTTGCACCGGCAATTCCTGCCGCTCGCAAATAGCGGAAGCAATCGTCAATACCCGCCTTTCAGATGAATGGCAGGCGTTCTCTGCCGGGACCGAGCCAGCCGGGTACGTGCACCCCAAAGCGATCCAGGCCCTGGCGGAGATCGGAATCGTGCATGAGGGTGAGTCCAAATCCACAGACCAGTTCCGCGAAATGGACTTCGACCTAGTTGTCACCGTCTGCGACGATGCCGCTGAGAATTGCCCAATCTGGTTGGGAAAGGGAAAACGCGTCCACCTGGGTTTCCCGGATCCGGCCAAGGCACAGGGAACGGACGAGGAACAGCTGGCAGTTTTCCGGTCCGTGCGCGATGCGATTGCGCAGAAAGTCCCGGAACTTTTAGGACAAATGTAATTGGTATCCAAATCACGGTTGACGAATCGGACATCCATCAGTACAATGCAACCCATCATGAAACTGACCGCCACCCTGCATCATCATCTTCACCAACCCCTGCCTGACCGGAGAGCAGGTTAGTTTCGTTTACGTCAACTAACCACACCTGTAACCCCAAGCCCTCGGTCAGCCGGGGGCTTTTCCTTTGCCCCCTCTCCCTTTCAGGGAGAGGGGCAGGGGTGAGGGTAGAAAAGGATCTCTATGACCCAACGCCCGCTGCGCCTCTCCATCCCGTCCAAAGGCCGCCTCTCGGAGGACAGCCTGAACTTCCTGGCCGCCTGTGGACTGGAAGTGTACAAACCCAACCCGCGCCAGTACGAGGCCAGCATCCCGTCAGTGCCGGGATTAACCGTCCTGTTCCAGCGCCCGACCGACATCGTCATCTCTGTTCGTAACGGCAGCGTGGACTTTGGCATCACCGGTCTGGATGTGCTGGCTGAATACCGCGGCCAAAACGGTGACATCTTACCAATCCATATCGAATTGGGATTTGGCGCCTGCTCCCTAGATGTGATCGTCCCCGATACGTGGACCAACGTCACCCGCATGGCTGACCTTTCGCGGGTGCAGGTCGAAATCCGGCGTCCGCTGCGCGTGGCGACAAAATTCCCTAATGCTGCCGCTCCTTTCTTCGTCCAACATGGACTTACGGATGTGAACTTCATCGCCGCCGAAGGCACGCTCGAAATCGCTCCCACCATCGGTTACGCCGATCTGATCACCGACCTGGTCTCCACCGGCACCACCCTGCGCGACAACCACCTGAAGCGGCTCGAAGACGGCGAAATTCTGTCATCGCAGGCCTGCCTGATTGCCAACCGCTCTGCGCTCAAAGGTAACCCTGAAGCGCTTGCTATCGCCAAGACCCTGCTCGAGTACATTGTCGCCCACCTGCGCGCCAGCAAAGCTGTCTCGGTCTTCGTCAACATCCGCGGCGACTCGCCCGAAAGCATCGCCCGCAGCATGTTCACCCAGAAAGTCATCGGTGGCCTGCAAGGTCCTACCTTTTCGCCGGTCATCACCCGCCAAGGCGAGCAGTGGTACGCCGCCCATCTCGTCGTCCGTAAAGACCAGCTTGCCCAGGCCATCGCCGAACTGCGTTCCATCGGTGGCTCCGGGGTGGTCGTCGCCCCGGTAACCTATATCTTCGAAGAAGAACCGGAAGAATGTCGCGCCATGTTGGAAGCGCTAAAATAGCTACAGACCTATCCCCCGCCCCCCCTTCCCTAGCAGGGAAGGGGGAGTCCCGCAGGGACGGGGGTTAGGTTATAAGGAGAAATCATGCTCAAAATCTACGATGTCGAAACCGCCCAAAAAACCATCCTCAAACGCATCCCGCCCGACGAAACCAACGTCCCACCCAGTGTGCTCGACCGTATCGCGAAGACGTTCGGTGAACGCATCAGCGCCGAAGAAACCGTACGCCGTATTTTACGGGATGTGCGTACCCGTGGCGATGCCGCCCTGCGAGACTGGTCTACTAAACTGGATGGCTTCCCTGCGGACGCCCCGCTTCGAGTCCCAGACGATCAGCTTGCTTCCGCCTTGGAAGAGTTACCCGCCCACGAACGGGAAGCCCTTGAACTGGCCGCTGATCGCATTCGCGAGTTCTACGCTCACCAGCCGCTGACTTCCTGGTTCACCAACGACCTGGGCGGCACGCTCGGGCAGATCATTCGTCCGCATGCGCGCGTGGGACTGTACGTGCCCGGCGGAACGGCCCCCCTGCCCTCGTCCGTGCTGATGTCGGCTGTCCCGGCGCAGGTAGCGGGCGTAAAAGATATAGTTGTTGTCGCACCACCTATGCACGGAACGGGACAAATCGCCCCCATTACTTTGGCCGCCTGCGCCCTGGTCGGTGTAACGGAAGTGTATGCACTCGGCGGTGCGCAGGCTATCGCTGCCCTGGCCTACGGGACAGAAGCCGTCCCAGCTGTGGACAAGATTTTCGGCCCCGGCAACTTGTTCGTCACACTCGCCAAGCGCCAGGTCTTCGGGGCAGTCGGCATCGACGGGCTGGCCGGCCCCACCGAGACGGTCGTCATCGCCGACGAGACCGCCAAACCCGCCTGGGTCGCCTCCGACCTGCTGGCCCAGGCCGAACATGACGTGCTCGCTTCCGCCATCCTGCTGACACCCTCCCGCGACCTCGCTGAGAAAGTACAAATCGAAGTTGGCCGCCAGATGGAAACTCTGCCACGCGCCGACATCCTGGCCCATTCCCTGCCCAGCCAGAGCGGCATCGTGGTCACCAAAGACCTTGACGAAGCCGCCGCGCTCAACAACGCTTATGCGCCCGAACATCTCTGCCTGGCCGTCGCCGATCCCTGGGCGTTGAGCGAAAAGATCACCAATGCTGGCGGGATTTTCATGGGCGAGCACTCCTTCGAGGTGCTCGGTGATTATGTTGCGGGTCCAAGCCACGTCATGCCGACTGGCGGCAGCGCCCGTTTCGCCTCCCCGCTCAACGTCTGGGACTTCGTCCACATCATCAGCCTGATCGCGCTCAATCCCGCCACTACCGCCAAGATCGCGCCCCTGGCCGCTCGCATCGCCCGCGCTGAATCTCTCGAAGCACATGCCCGCTCCGCAGACTTCAGGACAAAATAACCACAGAGAAAATAAAAACATTTCTGTGCTCTCCGTAGGCTCTGTGGTGAAAAGAGAAATCATGCAACTGCCGTCCCACATCCAAAACCTGCCCCCCTACACGCCCATCGAGCCATTCGAGGTTCTCTCCAAGCGCGTCGGCCGTTCGCCCGACCAGATCATCAAGCTCGACGCCAACGAGAATCCCTACGGTATGTCTCCGCGCGCCCGTGCTGCCCTGGCGAACCTGCCCTACGGGCACATCTATCCTGACCCTGAATCCCGCGCCCTGCGTGCCGCCTTATCCGCGTTCACCGGAGCACCCGCCGAAAACCTGCTGGCCGGAGCCGGAGCCGACGAACTGATCGATCTGATCATGCGCGTCATCCTCTCACCCGGCGACGCCATCCTCAACTGCCCGCCCACCTTCGGCATGTACGCCTTCGACGCCGACCTGA
>CAZLOC010000372.1:0-3908 GCA_964560935.1 uncultured Anaerolineaceae bacterium
CAGTTTGGATACGCAACAACTCCGGATTCAAGGCAACTTCCTGTTTTACCTTGTTCTTACTGCCCTTTGGTCTACCCGGCTTGCGCTTTTCCGTCGCTTTCTTTGTCTTTCTTGCTTCCGCTTTGGCTTTGCTGGCAGCCTTTTCTTCGACGCTTTTCACGACCTGGGTGATTTGCAGCGGATACGAATGCTCTTCGCGCACATTCACCAGAGAGAAGGTGAAAAACGACAAACCAGGAATGACACGCTGCTGAATACCTGAAAAGAAACGATCCAGCCCATGCGTTTCCTTGCCTGCTTTGCTCACCACAACTTCGTCACCGGCAACAATGTACTCGTCTTCCGGTTTCAAAAGTTTCATTCGAAAGAGCAGCCAGTGGATCGCTGTCCAAGGAAGTCGGCTGTGATAAAAACGCTGGATAGTGCGGTAACTACCGCCTTTCTCGGTCCAACGTGAGACACCCAGCATCGTTATTCGTCCGCTGGCTACCAGCATCCCAAAGATGATGTGGCTCATCTGACGAAAAGTCGTTTTCTCTAATAGAGGCGCAATGGCTTGTAAAAGTGCTAAAATCTCTGTCATGGGCTTTCCTGGGCAAGTTGGTGTTGTGGAAGACTTCAACTTTACCCGAAAAGCCCTACTTTGTTAGCCTGTTTTTGGCGAAGGTATTGCTACCAGAACATCTAATCTTAATGCTTCAGTGAATTTGATCCCGTCATAGACAAGTGGCACAGAAACCTGCCTTTTATATTCTGCCCCTCGTTTCCCCAATTCATGACAAAAGCATGGTTCGTAAACGCTCTCCAGCAACCCTGGCCCTAAGTTCTTATGAACAGTAAAAGCCGAATCAACTATAATCTTGGCAATCTTCTCATATTCAAGTGGCAGTGGCGCATGTTGAGTTGTCATGACGATCGATCCTTCTCCCTTTGAAAGGCGATAACTTCCAAAGTTTAATAAAAAAATCCTTCGTGCCCTTGTGACTTCGCCGTCTCGCACCGGCGTGTCGCCGTTGCTCGCGACGCGAACGGTGTGCCTTAGTGGTTATTCATCCAGCAAAACTTTCAAATATTCATCCACCATCTTGTCTACACTCAAAAGTTCTTCAGCCCGCGCACGCGCTACCTTCCTAAAGCGCTCTTGCTCCCTCAGGACTTTCTCAGCCGCCTTTACCAACGCAGGCACATCCGGCGTTTCGAGTTTCCACGGGTCACCGCCGTACGGGACGAGCCGCCCGGCATTCTCTCCAACCAGTTCCCGCAAGGAGCCGGTCTCAAAGCCAACCACCGGCACTCCGCAAGCCAGCGCCTCGATGACCGAATTCGGGCAGGGCGGGTTGATCTCGGCTGAAAAGAGCAGGTGCGAAGAACGCATAAGCTCAGGGATTTGCTCGTGCGGGATGATGCCCAGAAATTCAAGCGGGATTTTATTTTCTTTTTCCAGGCGATCTTTGGTACGCGCATCCACCTTACCTGCGATGGTAAGTTCGACAGAAAAGTTCTCCGCTAGGATTTCCGCCAAATGAACTGCCGCCCGGAGTCCCGTATCCAGCCCACCGGCCAGACTGCCTTCCACCACCAGCAGGCGATAGGGAGGGTAACGCGGGATAACATCCCGCGCTACGGGCGAATAGGTTTCCAGATCCACGCCGTTGAGGATCACGCGCCCCGGCACGCGCGCCACGCCATACCAGTCTTCCCACCAACTGCGGATGAACTCGCTCTGGTAGACCACCCGGTCGGCAACGTTGTTGCGTATCAAAGCCAGCAAGGCATTGCCATATTCCGCGCGCAGGCTGTAACGCAATCCGCTCCAACGCACACGCTGCACCCAGTTGACGCCGTCCAGGCGTTGCACGATGCGGATGCCGCGTCGTTTGGCCCGCCATAACGGCAGCAGGTGACGGGTTCCGCCAATGACCAGGAGGGCATCGGAATCGTCCTCCGGGTTGTGAGTCACCTCGATCCCGCGCTTTCGTAACCCGTCTTCGAACTTCGCGCGGAAAGAAGCCATCCCGCCGGTGCTTACCTTGGGAACAATGCAGACACGAGGCATGCGGAAATTATACTCCCCTCACCCCTTGTCCCTCTCCCTGAGGGAGAGGGGTGGGGGTGAGGGTTTTTTATGGTATCCTTAACCAACCCCACCTGCCGGAGCCTGTCTATGTATGTTGCCATTGAAGGGGTGATCGGAGTAGGCAAGACCACCCTGGCCCGTTTGTTGCAATCCCGTTTTGACGCCGAACTGCTGCTCGAAATTTTCGAGGAGAACCCGTTCCTCTCCGACTTCTACGCTGACCGGGCTCGGTACGCGTTCCAAACCCAGATCTTTTTCCTGCTCAGCCGCTACCGCCAGCAGAACAGCACTGTGCCGGAAATGCTGGCCAATGGCAAGAGCTTGCTGGCGGATTACACTTTCGCCAAAGATGCCCTGTTTGCAGGCATCAACCTGAAAGGCGACGAACTGGAAATGTATCACAAGGTGCATGAGGCGCTGGGAGAAAAAATCCCCAAGCCGGATTTGATCGTCTACCTGCAGGCCAGCACCGACGTACTGATGCAGCGCATCGCATTTCGTGATCGCCACTACGAACGCCAGATGGAACGCAGCTACATCGACGAGTTGAATCACGCCTACGAAGATTTCTTTTCCAAGCCATACGACAGTGTGCAGGTGTTAAAAATCGACACGAACTCGTTGAACATCATTCAGACTCCGGAACACCTGACCTTGATCGAGAACCGCATCAAACAAAGCCTGAGCCTGCCCCCGTTTCAACCTGGGTTGCCCTTGCCCGAGACTTCGGGAACTAAGCCCTCAACAGGAAATTCATAGGGAGGATCCATGCGCGTTACGCGTGAATCGCTTATCCGCATTGCCAAAGAGACTGCCCAGGAGCGGGCTTACAACGACAAGAACATCCTCTCCGCGTACCTGACCGGTTCCCTGCTGACCGAGGAGCCCTTCCTGGGCGGCGTGACAGATATCGACCTGGTATTGGTCACGGCCAACAAACCGCCGCTGACGCGTGAGATCGTCGCGTTGACGCCCGATTTCCACCTGGACATTTCCTACCACGCCAAAGCTGAATATGACCCGCCGCGCGAGCTGCGCGTAAACCCCTGGCTGGGATACGAAATCTACGACCCGCTGCTGCTGCACGAAAGCCAGCATTTCTTCGAGTTCACGCAGGCCACCGTCCGTGCCGGGTTCGAGTTCCATGAACCGGCGCTGGTGCTGCAACGCTGCCGCAAACTGCTCGACCATGGCCGCAAGATTTGGTTCGACCTGATGGATATCGGTGAGAAAGCCGGCCCAAAAGATGTGGCCAAGTATCTCAAATCCCTGTATCATGCTGCCAATGTCATTGCCGAGCTACACGGACCGCCGCTGCCCGAGCGCCGTCTGCTGCTGCTCTTCCCATCGCTGGCAGAGCAAGCCGGGCGTCCGGGTATGAGCGTTGGTTTGCTGGGCTTGCTGGGAGGGTCCGGGCTGGATGCGTCTACGCTGGCAGGCTGGCTGCCTGAATGGGAAGCCATGTTCAAGGCAGCCTTCGAAACCGGTAAAGCCGATGCGCGCATCCATACGGCCCGGTTGAACTATTATCAAAAATGCTTCGAGGCCATGCTGGGCCACGAGAACCCGACCGTATTGCTCTGGCCGTTGCTCAACACATGGACGCATGCCGCCGTTGCCCTGCCATCCAGCGAGATCAGCGCCTGGCAGGCTGCCTGCAATTCGTTAGGGCTTTCGGGAGAAAGTTTTGCCGAGCGCGTAGAGGGTCTCGATCATTATCTGGACGAACTTGACATCCTGCTCGATGAAATTGCCGAGGCAAACGGGTTGGAAACGTCTACGAGCATCTAGTTTCCCCTGCCAGGTATAGTACTTAAGAGCCATATATGGG
>CAZLOC010000373.1:0-3906 GCA_964560935.1 uncultured Anaerolineaceae bacterium
TGGCCTGGGTGTTGCCTGTGTCTTCCTGATCTACTGGATGTTCAGCAACATCGGTACAGGTATCACGCCCACAGTCGCTACACGCAGTGATCACAAATTGGTCACCAAAGGCCCGTATCGTTGGATAAGACATCCGCTTTACACATTTGGAACCCTATTCTTTCTATCCTTCGCACTGATGGCAGATAGCTGGTTCATTGCCCTGATGGCAATGTTGGCAATTGTGTTGCTCACGATCCGACTATCAAATGAAGAAGCGCATCTGATCGAGAAATTCGGCGACGAATACCGCGAGTATATGCAGCGTACAGGTCGCTATCTGCCCAAGATTGCCAAATAGCTTTGCGAGGTAATTCACATGAATTCAGAGAGCACATTTCGATCCCTTTTCATCCTATCCTTCATTGCCCTGTTCAACATCAGGATTATCTCCCAGCTGCGTGTAAGAAGGGGAAGAGGAAAAGCTGAAATCCGGGAAAAGAGTCCCAGCCTGATCGCGGGTAGCCTCGCCGCGCTGGTTACACTCCTATTTGGGGCAGAGTACATTTTCTTCCCAGGCACTTTTAATTTTGCATACCTGTTGAAATATCCTGGAGCAGTTCGATGGTTAGGTGCTTTTCTACTTCTCCTAGGGATTATGCTTCTGGGAACTGCGCATTTTCATTTGGATAAGAGCTTCCATTCACTGGTAGTAACCACAGAAGGACAGAAAATGGTGAAGAGTGGCCCGTATCAATGGATCAGGCATCCCATCTATACCGCCTATCTCCTAAATTATTTTGGAGGTGGCTTGTTGGCAGGCAATGTCATTCTGACTTTCGTTCCAACAATTTTGTTCGGAATATTGGTCGCACTACGAGTGGATCCCGAAGAGGGTGCGATGATCGAACTATTTGGCGGTGAATACCGCCAATATATGAAAAGGACTGGAAAATTTCTACCAAAGTTTGGCTAAACTGTTATTCCCCTTCGGGGACGATGTGCGAGCCTCGCTGGTCGAGTAGTGCGAAGCACGTATCGAGACCGAGGGGCGTGGCAATTTCCTGTTTTACAGTTACCTGAGATTGCCACGGCAGCTTTGCTGCCTCGCAATGACAATAAAGAATATGAGGAATTATGACAGACAACAAAAAACAACTCCCCACCGAACACTGCGAGACCTGCCCAGCCTTCACGCAACTGGAGCAGATGGGCATCAACTTGGACAAATACGACCGTGTGGTCGCGCTGGCCGGCAACCCCAACACCGGCAAGTCCACGCTCTTCAACGCGTTGACAGGTCTCAAGCAACACACCGGCAACTGGCCTGGCAAGACGGTCACGCGCGCCGAGGGCGGCTACCAGTTCAACGGCGTCAACTACAAGCTGGTGGACTTACCCGGCACATATTCGTTGTTATCTGCTTCGCAAGATGAGGAGGTGGCGCGCGATTTCATTCTCTTCGGTCAGCCCGACTGCACCATCGTCGTGACCGATGCCACCGCGCTCGAACGTAACCTGAACCTGGTCATGCAGGTGATGGAGATCACCGACAAGGTCGTGGTCGCCATCAACCTGATAGACGAGGCCAAACGTAAAGGCCTGGAAGTAGACGCTCGCAGCCTGGCGCGTGACTTGGGCGTGCCCGCCATCCCTATCATTGCCCGCTCAAGCGAAGGCATCCACACCCTGCTCGGCACCGTGGCAGACGTGATCGAAGGCGAGATCGTTACTAAACCCAAACGCGTGGAAGGTACTCCAGAATTCCAACGCGCTGTCAACGAACTGGTGCCCATGATCGAAGAGATGGCGCCCGGCATGCCCAACGCGCGCTGGCTGGCCATCCGTCTGCTGGACGGTGACGCCAAGGTTCAGCAGGCGCTGATGAGCGGCGAACTCGGCCAGTTGGTCACACGCCAGCAAAGGGCGGACGTGCAGTTCAGCCGCAAGATGGCGGTCGAAGGACGACAATGACTCAGTGTCACGTTGCCCAGTGTCAAGTGAGGACAGACTATGCCATTGATAAAACGCTTTGAGGATATTATTGCCTGGCAAGAAGCCCGAAAACTAGTCAAAGCAATATACAAATTGACCGGTTCAGGAGCACTGACAAGAGACTTCGGATTACGCGATCAACTACAGCGTGCTTCCGTCTCTGTCATGACCAATATTGCCGAAGGTTTTGATTGCGACTCACAGGTAGAATTTGCACGCTTCCTTGGTATATCACGGCGTTCAGCGGTAGAAGTTCAATCCCTGCTTTATGCGGCTCTTGATATCGGTTATGTTGATGAAGCAACTTTCAAAGAACACTACCAACATTGCGAAAAAACGAAAGCTATTATCGGTGGCCTTAAACACTCTCTCAAGAAGCACCCATCGTGAGTAATGACACTGGAACACTTGACACAGGAAAACTCATATGAAAACTATTCAACCCAACGATATTTTATCTAAAGCAGAAAATCTTCGAGGAACATTATCCACCGGCTTCCGCGATGAAATCGTCAAATCGCTATACTCCGAAGCCGAAACGATTGCTAAACGTGCCGTAAAAACCGCCAAAGACAAAAAATACGACCTCGATCAAAAGGTTGATCGTATTGTCACCTCCCCCATCTTCGGCTTGCCCATCATGCTGCTCATGCTGGCGGTCATCATCTGGCTGACGGTCATCGGCGCAAACGTACCATCCGCGCTGCTCGCCAACGGTTTATTCTGGATCGAAGACCAGGCGGTGGCGCTCTTCAACAATCTCGGCGTACCCTGGTGGATCACCGGCTTCTTATGGCAGGGCGTCTATCGCAGCCTGGCCTGGGTCATCTCGGTCATGCTGCCGCCCATGGCCATCTTTTTCCCGATGTTCACCTTCCTTGAAGACCTGGGCTACCTGCCGCGCGTGGCCTTCAACATGGACTGGCTGTTCAAGAAATCCGGCGCGCATGGCAAGCAAGCCCTGACTATGGCAATGGGATTCGGCTGCAATGCTGCCGGGGTTGTGGCGACACGTGTGATCGACTCCCCCAGGGAACGACTGGTCGCCATCCTGACCAACAACTTCGTGCCCTGTAACGGGCGTTTCCCGACTCTGATCATGCTTGCTACCGTTTTCGTGGCAGCGGCTTTTCCCCCAGCCTTGACCTCGTTCATCGCCGCGGGGACAGTGGTCGGCGTAGTCTTGATCGGGGTAGTCTTCACCTTTTTCATGTCCTGGCTGTTGTCACGGACCATGTTGAAGGGTGAAGCCTCCGCATTTACGTTGGAACTTCCACCCTACCGCACCCCCAACTTCGGGCGCATCCTGTATACTTCCATCATCGATCGCACCATCTTCGTGCTCTGGCGCGCTCTCCAGACCGCTGCCCCTGCGGGCGCGATCATCTGGATCCTGGCAAACATCCCTTTCGCGGATAGCAACCTGGCTCGTGTCATCGCCGATTGGCTCGATCCCTTTGGTTTACTGCTCGGCCTGGACGGCGTCATCCTGCTGGCCTACATCATTGCCATCCCTGCTAACGAGATCGTTGTGCCGACCATGATGATGGTTTACATGGGTGCAGGCGCGATGATTGACGGTCCTTCCACGGGCGAAGCCATCCGAACGCTGCTGATTGACGGGAACGGCTGGACGTTACTGACAGCCATCAACCTGATGTTGTTCAGCCTGCTGCACAATCCCTGCGCAACGACCATCCTGACAATCTACAAAGAAACCAAATCTTATAAATGGGCGACGGTCAGTGTGGTGATTACGCTAGGGACAGCCTTTATCGTTACCTTCCTGACGGCCAGCGTAGCCAGACTTTTCGGCTGGGCATAAAGGTGGACCATTCAAGCGAAAAGATCGGGTTTTATTCCTGGTTTCTCAGCTTATACCCATAATTTGTTGCGAACTGCGTAAGTCCTATAAAATTCAATTTACTATAG
>CAZLOC010000374.1:0-3903 GCA_964560935.1 uncultured Anaerolineaceae bacterium
GGATAAGATGATTGAGGTAAAGATTGACATAGCGGGCGATCCAGTTATTCAGAGATCCCTTGGTTTCATTGAACTTGCGGTAGTGACCCCGCTGCCAGTATTCCCCAAAGAGCTCATTTGCGATTTCATCTTCTGAGAGGCCGTATTCATTGATCAGGACATGGATTTTGTACTGGATGGAGCTGTAAAGTCCATTCTTATCCTTCCAGTTGGTTGATACCGCCCACTTGAAGGCGGCATAGTGTTTATCAAGGTTGACATTTGACATGGTTTCACCGAATTTCTGAGGGACGGACTCCACTCCGTCCCTTTCGTTTTTGTTAATATTCGTTTATTTCTCCATAGCCTTCTCCGCCGCCACTTTCAGGACGAAACCCTGTTTTTGGTATTCATCTATTTTCGTAAGCAATTTGATGTCGTCCTGGGTAAATCTGCGATGGTTGCGGGTGCCGACAGGGATCCACTCAACTTTCGGCAATAGTCCCTTGTCGTGCCATTCCCGTATGCGGTTCTTACTGACACCGGTCATATCCGACGCTTGCGCAATGCTGACGGTGATTCTTGGCTCATTCTTCATGGCCCTAACCTCCCTGACTTTTTCTTCTGGGGGAAAAACCTGTCCCCCTAACAACTGGCGGTTAAATTATTCAGGTTGCGATGATAGGATTGAGGGGGGGATCAAAAGGTTCGGTCAGTGTAGCGGGTGTCGATGGCAAGAGCCAACGATGAGTGCAGGTGAAAATCTAAGATCAAGGGAAGGCCGTGGATTATGCCGATTACAAGGTGGGGCTTTTCTACATCTCGCCGTTTGACCTATTTGTTGAGGGAGAGCCGGTTATGACGAAGCTGGAGAAAAAGAAATCCAGGTCACCCTCAGAATGACCTCCATAGATCAACTCTGTGAAGACGATTACAAACGGTAATCCCAATCGGCGGTCTGTCTAGGGAATGGCTCTTTTTCAGAGGAGTTTTGGCCTCTTTTTCGAATTAACCATGCGTATCGTTACGTTAAACTGTGGTTTGGGGCAGGAGCGCGTGATTACAAATACGATTCATAACCTCTCTTCAAATGGGAAAGACAGAGCAATATGCTGCTCCCGCTTGAAGAGAATGACTACACACACTTCGAGACAAGGACATGGTTACATATAAGACCCACAATTCAAGGGAAATAACACATGATGAGACGTGATGTTAAGGATTGAAAGCAACCATAACCATGACTTCCAAAAAAAGCAGGGCCATTTCTGGCCCCGCCTTCGTGATGCTATTTAAATGTTGTTCACTTCTTCGCTTTTTTGTTTTTGGGAGCGTTTCCAATGACCCTTATCGTATCACCTGCCTGTATCAGTGCTGTCTGCCCATCGATATCGAAGGTTCCTTTCACCGTGAGCGTGACTGCATCCCCGGGGGTCACGCCTATCAGATCCTGCCGGTTGAACTTCGCGATATAGGTGTTTCCCGAAAATTTACCTTTCACTGCCACAGCCCCTTCACAGGAAAGGTTGCCGATGTTCCAATCCGCTAAGCTGTAGCCTTCAGGCACCGTGATAAATGCGGTGAAAACTCCCTTGCTCTTTAGGTTGAGCGTTTCCGGTTCAATCCGGACCTCTATGGGAGGAACGCACATGAAGCTCCCTGCATCCCACATATCGCCTGTGTCGTTATACCGGGCAACTTCAGGATAGGGACAGAGCGGACGGGACATTGCAGGCCAACCCCATGCAGAAAAGGCCCTACGGGTCCCAATCAAAGCACGTGGTTCCACGTTATTTTCCACCCAATTGACGAGGGCTGTCATCGCATCAGTCCACGTCTGAAGGTAGCCGATTCCTCCGCTGACGTGCCCCAGGCCAGGAGCCATGTAGAGCTTGTAGAAGCTCTTTGTTTCAGCAACGCCCATCTGCGAAAGCACAGTTTCATAGAAAGCGGTTGAGGTGAAGGCCGATACGAGCGCATCTGCCCAGCCATGGTAGTGGATCATTTTGCCTCCCTTGGCCTTAAAGGGCTCGAGACCTCCCATGTTGGGTGCAGCACTGGGACTAAGTTCCACTGCATCAAGCTCAGCCGTAAGGGAGTACGTATTGCAGTCACCGTCAATGCACTGGGTGCAGGTGCTTGCCTTTACTACCTGCGGGTCCGTTTCCCAATTGAAAGTCATCATATCCCAAGTCGGTCCGGGAGGCGGGTCGAAAACCCAATACCGATACATATCCGGCATTAGTATGTCAGAGAGGGCGGCACTAAACCCACTACTGTTCGGATTAGTGGGGTCTGTGAGGTACTCCGCCGAGAGCGGTGTTCCGACGTAAAGTTGCCCGGTGCTGTTGTGCGGTCCCCTGTAAATTTCTTTCAGGGCTTGCCGCTGTGCAAAGGTGAAGCACCCGGGCGCATCTATATCATCCGGGCATGGGGGAAGATCGGTAAGAGGATCAAAGTCGCATTTGCGCGGATCATCAATCAAGCCGTCCTCCAGACCATCAATGCCATCGCATATGCCGTAGACGGCGTCATGAAGCGCAATAGTTTTTGTCGAGAACACGGGCAGTAAGCCGGCGCCCTGTACGCTGTCCCATAGCCCCCGAAAGGTTACAGCCACGTGACCGCCACCCGGAGCGCCTATGTAGATTCCGTCGAAAAGGTCATAATTCTTCTGAGCCTCCACCATGCCCTCGCGACCACCAGTTGATGTGCCGGAATAATACGTGTGGTGGGCGTCTGAGCCATAGTACTCCTTGATGATCTTCTTTGCCACAAGAGGAGTTTCCCGGTGTGCCCTGTTACCGAAATCTACGATCTTCTGGCAAGCGTAGGGGTTGTCCATATCATAAGGCGCAATAAATTCTCGATAATACGGGTCTTTCAAGCCAAATGCCCCGCTAAGCGGGGAACCATTGTGGCCTCCGTTGGACGCGGACCCCGCAAACCCAAGGTTGAGAGAAGTCCTGTCGGCGCTACCTAGCACACCGTCCCAGGCACCACCGCCAAAGTGAACGAGTCTCCCCTCCCATGCAGTCGGAAGCCTGACCGCAAAATCAGTTTCCGGGAAAATAGTTCCCCTTACCTCGCAATACTCCGGCATTGTGCCGGCAGCTTCTCGCCATGTCGCAGTTACGTTGGTGACCGGCTGATGCAGGGTTTCATCGGTGAGCCCTCCAACATATCCTTTCAACGCGAGGCAATCTTCCTCATTTGCTGCACTAAAAGCCGATCCGGCACTCAACAATAGGAGGCTAAGGATAACGGCAAAAATCGTTAACGCGCGTTTTCTCGTAGTCATATCAGACCTCCTTAGTAAAATGTTACAGGTTAATCGCCGTCCCATGACAACCCAAAATCCGATCTCTAAGCCATACAGCACCGCCCACTTCTCTGCAATTCCATGGGCTCGTTCACGTTTTAGAGTCACTTCACGTAATGTCACTTATAAGTCTATAGGTTTAATTGTTAAGGTTTTCGGGGAAGGCTAAAAAGCCAATGTCATTTGAGTGGCGTTGTGCGTGATGGACTAAACGGGCTTTCAGTTTCTTCGCCAAGATTTTGCTGTCAGTTAACCATTTCATCGAGTTTGCAGCCTAAGAATCTAAAAGGGACGTTGCAGTGAATTGAATCTTAACTTATTGCGTCTCCTCTCTAATTCTTAGGAGGATTTTGTAGGGAGCTGCAAACGCCAAAATCAGACACTTATAAAATCTGGTCGGGAACCAACGCATTTAGGAAAGAATTTATGCAAAGGAAAATAATGGTGAAAATCCAAAAGAAAGTCAATATATTGATAACCAATAGACCAAGTATTTCACTGTGTCAAGTCAAAACTCCTCAGTTTTGTGTAGACCGTTTAGTATATTGACTTGTCCTGTGAAACTGGTTTAAGATTCCTCAAAGAACCTGCCGCTCGGCATG
>CAZLOC010000375.1:0-3882 GCA_964560935.1 uncultured Anaerolineaceae bacterium
GAGAGTTTTAGCGATAGTGTAACTGACTTGCGTGGGCGGACGAGACTGTCAGTTATGGACACCAGGCTCCACCGCCTCCCGGCGGCAGGCTGAAATAGCCGCGGTTCCAGGTTCCGCTTACGCGATAACGGCTGTCTCTCGCGACGCCCACGACTGTGAGGTCGTAGGTAGCTCTGCCTGCACCGTTCATTTGCCTGGATTGCCCTGCATTCACTGTCACATTACCAATTCTGGCATTGTTTTTATACAAGTTTCCGGTTACTGTGCCGTATCCGCTTGGAGCGAAAATTTCGATTCTGGCTGAAGCATTGTTAATGCAGGTGCGAGCGTAATCGTGGGGTACACCGCCTGCGATGCGCGGGTCTATGACGAACTTGGTTCCGTATCCTTCTTCGAATTGCTCTCCCTCCGGCTTCGTCATCGGATTGATCTCGATGACCAAGCCTCGATTTTCGCCAGCAGGATCGTTCAAGATTGATAGCCGCAATTCGTTTGTATCGAACAGCTCCTCATCCACAGGTTCCTCTGTGGGCGGCTCCAATGGAACGTACTCGAAGCAAAATAATGCTTCTTTGGTATATTCAAGGATTGGATCGGATTCATTGCCTCTTACAATGATCTCTATGACAATGATCCCCGCCTCGTTTTCTCTTTCATATACACCTGTACTTGTTAGAACGCCTTGCCAGAAGCCGGTGCTTTCCGGTTCTGGAACGGAAAAGTCCACCCCTATCCACGAGCTACTCTGGTCACAATACGTTTCTTGCAAGGCCGCTTGTTCGGGGAAAGTTTCTGTGGGAACAGGCTCTTCAGGTACAGTTTCTCCGGCGGACGGTGCTTCGGGCGTGACTTCTACAACACCAGGTTCTGCACCGCCCGGCGCGGGTGTGCAGGAAATTGCGGTTACCAAGAGCGCCGCAATTGTACAAAGTCGAAGCAAGACTCGTCTGCTCATTTTTTATTCTCCTTTGGTCGTTTGAGCACAGCGGAAGCCAATTGCCATGTCGAATGCATCGAATGGCAATATCAAGATTTCAGTGATTCTCTGTATGTTTGTATCCCAACTTCCTCCTCTCGCAATCAATATTGTCATCTCGGCCGAGCCTGATGGATTTTCATAAGGTGTGCTTGTCCATTCCCACACATTACCAACCAAGTCGAAAATACCGTTTGGATCTGCCGGATATTTTCCGACAGGTTGGGTGCCTTCCGGGAAATATTCCCCGACAATAACGTTGGCGTGTTCCGGTGTGATCGAATTTATCGGAAGGGAGGCATCGAACCACGGCCAGGGATTGCCTTCGTACCCCCGCGCAGCCAGTTCCCACTCGTACGTGGTAGGCAAGCGGCGACCGAGCCAGGCACAATAAGTTTCGGCTTGTTCTGAAGTGACAAAGACGACCGGATGTTCGTCAAAATCCGCCGAGTCGAAAAAGCGCCTGTCTCTGGGTGGCTCACAGACATTTGCGTCCACACAATTGCGGTATTTCTTGTTGGTCACTTCGTAAGCCTCAAGGTCGAAGTCTCCTACTTGTTCGTATACCAAATCAGGTTCTTCAGGGAATTTATAAGGATCATCCGTGCCAAACACGATCTCTCCTTCACTAAAGTTCACTACAGGACTGATGTTCAGGGTCCGATTATGAAGGGCTCTGTGTAAAATCCATTTGCCAGGCCCAATCGCTGTCATGATTCCCAGAAGCAGGATCGCAGCAGCCCCCAGGACAGCCTGTCTTATCAAAAATCTGCGATAGGCCGCCTTGCTGGCCGCTAAAAATTCCAGTTCACTGGCGTTGATGGTGTCTTGAGAATTCGTATGCCATTCCAGGGCTGCCTTTAGCTTCTTACCCCGATATAACGAATCCCTGGCTGATTTGTCCGCCTGCCATTCTTTAGCATCCTGGTTGATTTTCTGCTGTTGTTGCCAGAATGCGCGGTCTTCATCCAACCAGGACCTCAAGCGGGGCCAGTAACGGAGGATGGCTTCATGTGCCACTTCCACTTCCTGTTGCTTCGTGACAGGGTCGAGACTTGTCGTAACCAAACGAGAATCCGCCAGGCGCTTGACCAACAGGACCGTTTTCTCGGGGTCGCCTACCACCGGTGTCAAGTCACTGAGAGTGAGACGACGGCGCGTATCCCGCCTTTTCTCTGGTTGTGATTCTTCATCCAGGCGCGTGAGGCGAATGAAAATATTGCGTATCTGTTTTCGCTGTAAATCCGTAAGCTCTGGGTCTGTATAAACATCCTCGGCTGTGGCAGCGACGGCTTGTCGAACTCCACCAAAGGCATCGTACTCAGCCCGCCGTAACCATAGTCCGTGGCGACGGTTCCAGAGCAGTAACAGGGCATGTTGCAGTAGCGGCATGGCACCCGGCTCACCTTGCACGTCATCCAAGATGGACGCGGCCAACCCAGCCTCGAAGCGTAATCCAACGTGTGCGGCCTGGTTCTCAATTGCGTGTCGAAGCTCGGCTGCATCCATCGGGGCGACCAGTTCCTGATGGGCCAGCATCTGTTCTGCCAGATTTCGGTAGGTTGCGCATTCGCCCCAGAAGTCAGCTCGCATCGTCAAGATTACGCGCTGTTCTTGAGCCAATTTCAATATGCGATTTATGAAATCCAACCGCTTTTCTTCGTTCGTACATTGTGTAAATAATTCCTCGAACTGGTCGATGACGATTATTTTAGCGGGCTGGTTCGTGTTAAGCGCATTTTCCAGTTGCAATATTGGATCACTACCCGGAGTAAGATAGGTCGCATCTGCTTCCAGCTTGGGAAGCAGGCCTGCCAGCACAACCGAGGATTTACCGCTACCCGATGGTCCTAGTATCGCCAGGAAATTGTGCGCTTGTGAATGCCTGACCAGTTTATTTACTAGCGTCTCGCGCCCGAAGAAGAAATCCCGGTCCTCGGCGCGGAACGGCTCCAAACCCTTGAACGGGCAGCGAGTGTTATAGGCAGGCGCTTTCCGGCCCAGAGCCAGGGCGTTGAACGATATATCCAGAGCTTCATTGCACAAATTGTTGACAACGCTTAGCGCAGCGGAGCGCTCTACGCGCGCAGATTCGGCTAATGCCGCTGGTTCTAGGTCCAGGTTACTTTGAAGTGTTGTAGCCGCATTCTGCAATTCTTTCAGCAAGATTGGAGCGTGTTGCTCGATCAATCCTGTAGCGGCTTTTAGGCCATACCCAATCTCAGCGTTGGTGAGTGGACGATCCAGTGTGTCGCTGAACAATGGTCTCCCACCTAGGCGGCTGAACAAGGCCGGGACGGTGACATCATATTTCCCTGGCAGGCTGGTCAACGCTTCGGTGAGGGCGCGATCCACTTCTCCGTGCTCTTTCAAACGGGTATAGAAAGTTTGGCCAAGCGCTTCTGCAGTCGCGATTGAGATGCGATCGGTCATGGCCAGAACGGCTGGGGTGCCCAGCTCGCGCACCAACCGCTGACCTAATCCGCCAAGTCCGTTTTCTGCCTGGGGATTCGCCGAATGACAGGTGGAAAGGTAAATGAAATGAGGAAGGCCATATGCTGTGTTAATGCGGCTTAAACGAGTAATGAGTTCCGTACCGGTGACAGGTTTGCCGCTTTTGTCTTTTGGGAAAAATAGCATCGTCTCGTTTGTATCTCTCGTGATTCTGCCATGGCAAATGATATGAAGTAGCGTGTATTTTTTTCTTGTGAGTTGTTCACATAGCGTATCCAGTCGGGCCTGTCCTTTTGCTTCGGCGATCGGAGCAAACACATCGCAGGGAATCCCCCCAAGGGCATTTCGGATACTTGAAACAGTGGCTGGTACATCAAATTCAGCCAGTTCATAATTACCCTCGATTTGTTCAGGTCCGGCGACCAACAACAACGCATACAGGTCGCGGCGGC
>CAZLOC010000376.1:0-3879 GCA_964560935.1 uncultured Anaerolineaceae bacterium
GGCGCACGATGGCGGGGCGACCGGTCCCATCCTTTCGGCACTCTTCAGGTACGCCATCCAGGCCGGGAAGCGTGCCCGCGCCGAAACCGAGATCGGGCGGGGGGATATTTCGGTGGCGAGCGTGGTTGTCGAACTGGCCGAGCGGGCTCTCGGTCCGCTGCATGATCGCACGGCGCTGCTGATCGGAGCCGGGAAGATCAGTTCGCTCACCGCGCGGGCTTTAGTCAGGGCCGGGCTGCGCTGCATCCTGATTGCTAACCGCACGTTCGCGAAGGCGCAAAAATTGGCCAAAAACCTGAACGGCAGGGCGGTCCATTTTGATGCCCTGGATGAAGGCTTGACCGAGGCGGATATCGTGATCTGCTCGACCGGCGCGCCGCACATCGTCTTGCACGCGGACGCGGTGGCGAAAGCGCAGGAAGCCCGTAGTAATCGTCCGCTCCTGGTTGCAGACCTGGCCGTACCGCGCGATGCTGACCCGGAGATTGCATTTATTCGGGGTGTGAAGCTGGCAAACATTGACGACCTGGAAATCATCGTCAAAACGAGTCACCCACTGACCTCTTCTGTTTGCCGGGAAGTAGAGGCCATCGTCCGGCAGGAACTGGAAAGCTTTTGTCAGTGGGTTGATGCGCGCCGTTGCGCGCCGGTTATCCAGGCGCTCCATTCCAAGGCTGAAACCATCTGCCAGTCGGAAGTCGAGCAAACCCTGCGCCGTTTAGGCCCCCTGACGCCGCGTCAGGAGCGCCTGGTGCAGGCTATGGGCAAAGCGATTGCCAGCAAATTGCTGCATGAGCCGATCGTTCATCTGCGTGAATTGTCACCGGATGAAGATTTGTCTGCTTATCTTAAGTTAGTTCAAGATCTATATGGTATTCAATGAGACTGCCACTACTATCGAACATCGGTAATTTTTTTCCAAAATTGCGCTCTCGTGCGAAACAAGCACCGGCTGAAAGCCGCCCATTTCGTGTTGCGCAAATCGAGGTCACCAGCCGCTGCAGTACGGGTTGCGTCTTTTGCCCGCACGATGCCTTGTCTGACCGCTGGGTGGAGGGGGATATTTCGCTTGACCAGTTCAGCGAGTGTATTGCGCCCCATCTGGATCTGTTCGAACTGGTCTACTTGCAGGGCTGGGGCGAACCGATGCTGCATCCGGACCTGTGGGATATGCTGGGCATGGCCCAGGAAAAGGGCTGCCATACCGGTTTTACGACCAACGGCGCCTGGCTGGAGGGGGAACAGAATGAACGGTTACTGGATATGGGCGTGGACATGATCTCCGTCTCATTTGCAGGGACAGTTGCACCAGTTCACGAATCTTTGCGCACCAACTCCAAGTTTCCCATGCTGTGCCAGAACTTCGAGAACCTGGCAAATCTCAAAAAACAACGCGGACGCGAGCGTCCCTGGCTGGAGTTGCACTTCCTGATGACGCGCGCCAACCTGGGCGAGTTCCCGTCTCTGGTCGAACTGGCGGCCTCGTTAGGGGCGGATGAAATTGTAGCGACTAACCTCACCTATTCTCCCAGCCTGGCCCTGGACCACAACCACGTTTTTGGAGAGCAGCCTTTACCTGAAGATCTCGAGGTATTAAATCAGGCAAAGCAAAACGCCGAACGTCTGAATATTCCCCTGCGGGTTTACTCGCTGCAAACGGAGCCAAGCACACTGGTCTGCGATGCGGACCCGGTCAATACGGTTTATATCAACCACCGCGGCGAAGTGACTCCCTGTGTTTATCTGGGGCTCACGGTAAAGGGACAAATCCCCCGGTTTTATCAGGGTGAGGCACACCCTTTCGATACGATTTCTTTTGGAAACGTCTGTACAGGGTTTACGCAGGCGCTTCAGAGCAAGGAACGCGAGGCATTTACCGCAGCGTTCAAGCGCCGCAATGTGGGGGGCAATCCGCTGGCGATGTTCACTTACCTGACAGGGGAGGAAGACGAAGGTAAATTACCAACGCCTCCTGTGCCCTGTCAGCATTGCTACAAGATGCTTGGAGTTTGATTGCCGCAAGGCAAAGCCAACTAAATGTGCGCGGGCACGGCAGGCTGGATGACTCGCCAGCTACCTTCCGGGAGCTGCAGCTCGTCCAACCAGTTTTGAGCGGCTTGATTCAACAAGAATTTATCCGGTGCATCCGGGCCGAGGATGACCAGCGGATGACTCAAGTGGGCCGCAAAGTCTTCCAGTGACTGCTCGCTGGATGTCATCTGTTCATCCTGGTGATAGCCAATCACCACCAAATCCAGCAGGTTTTGACGGAAGCAGCGCGTTAACTCAACCTGGTACAGACCTTCGCACAACTTGAAAGCCACATTGGTGAAGTCTCCCAGTTTGGGTTCGTAATACTGGCGTAGTTCGAACTCAAGTTGCGTGAGCAGTTTTGGGGTGATGGATTGCGGTTCTCCACCTTCGCGTAACGATGGATAGACCATGTCCCGGCGCAGGCTGTATGGGGAGTTCAACCAGTGACAGATCGTCAACTGCCACCCTTGCCTGCGCACCAACTCCAGCGCAAAGTTGAAAGCCCATTCGTCGGTCTGGGAAAAGTGGGTGCATAAGCCTATCTTTTTCATGGGATTCTCCTCACTTGCCAGGTAAGCTGGCATAAGTTTGATCGGGTTCTTCCTGATAATAAGTGTGGCAGGTACTGCAAAGCGCCAACTCCGGCCTGTCTTGCTCCAGCGCCTCGCCCTCATGACAGTCGAGACATCGTCCATGCATGGCGTCTTTGTATGAAGGCGCCAGCATATTGAAGGTGGTTTGCTCACCAACAGGTGCCATGCTTTCGTGACAATCCTGGCAAATTTCAGCTGTCTGTTTGACGTGTTCCTGCGTATGGCATTCCAGGCAACCTTCGTTCCCGCCCAGAGCCTGTTGGTGAACGCTGTGATTGAATATCGAAACGGGCTGGTGGTAATCTGTGTGGCACTCCCAGCAGGCAGTCGCCTCGTCCTCCGGCAAATCCAGGTGGTGGCAAACCTGACAATCTCTTTCCCCAGTATTTTCGGATTGGTATTGCAAATTAATGTGGATCGGATTACCAATCCGACTTACATCATCCGCCAGCCGCTCCTGGTGTTCCAGGTGGGGGAAGTTCACCACATACCCGGACCTGTTCCCGTCAATGCGTAACATTTCCCAACCGGTTGCAGCTTCAACCGGGCTTGTGGGGGTATTGCTTTTGAGTGACAACGCCGGCAGTGCCAGCGCAATCACAAAGATTGCGAATCCGCTGCGACGGGCCACCACGGCGCGTCCCCAGTTGTCCTGGCCGGAAAAAGTGGCCGATCTGACGGGAGATGCTGCTAGCGCCTCACCCTCTGGGCCCTGGGCCTGCACTTCATATACCTTCAGATTCTCGGCGAAGAACAAATACAGCAAAACTGCGGCTGCCGGGATGGCAAAGGCAATCAGTGTCTCACCCAGGGAGGGAAGGTAGTTTGTGCCCTCAGCCCGGTACATGGTGAACATGCTGAGTGACATGCGTTGGCTCATGATGCCCAGGATCCCCAGGATGGCGCCGGTCAGCAAGCCCTCGCGGGTTTTGCGTATCTTCTCGATGCTGAACAAAATGATGGGAAGTATGCCTCCCAGCAGGATTTCTGCCAAGAACAGGATACTTTGCCATGACCCATCTATCGCGCCCGGTATCACGCCCCGAAGCCATTGATCGCTCAAGCGTAAGGCCAGGTAGAGTCCTAGAGGCAGGATGGCTCCCTTGCCCAAGCGGGTGAGTAGATCGGAATCCAGTTCCCGTTTGAACCACTGTCTTACCAGAAAGCTCTCGACAATCAATGCCATCATGCCGGCGGCAATGGCGCTGGTGAAGAACATGTAGGGAATCCATGGGCTGTACCATAACGGATG
>CAZLOC010000377.1:0-3874 GCA_964560935.1 uncultured Anaerolineaceae bacterium
TTCAAGATATCTGCGATCTCCGGGATCGAAAGGTCGTGATAATAGCGCAGCACGATTGGGATACGGTGTTTCTCGCCAAGCTTTTCGAGCGCTTTCCACAGGGCCGCATCTTCTTCATTGTCAATGACCACATCTTCGAGCGTAGCAGGACGCTGTGACTGAACATGGAAGATGGCGGTAAGCGTGCGCTGTAACCGTTCCAGCGCCTTCCTTTTTCGCAACCGGCTGCGGCTGGTGTTGAGCGCTATCGTGTACAACCAGGCTTTGAATGATGAGTTTTCACGATACAACCTCAGCGCGTTCAAGGCCGCGATGAAGGTGTCCTGCGCGACTTCATTGGCTTCACCGGGATCGTTCAGTATGGAAAGCGCGAGTCTGAACACGCCAAGCTGGTGCTCCTGGATCAACTGCGCAATGGCAGTTTCGTCACCTTCGATGCAAGCAGTGATAAACCCGGCCTGTTCTTCCTTCATGGAACCATCTATAACATTAACGCACTTCCCCCGGAAAACCTTCATTTTTCGAATAAAGACATAGGTTGCGCATAACCATTATAATACTATAAAAACTCATAAAAAACCCTTACCTTAACCACCAACAAACCCAGCCAACTGACCGCAGCCCGCCTGAATATCGATGCCCCGACGCATGCGGATCGTGCACGGGACCCCGGCCTGTTCCAGCGTTTCTTTGAATTTGGCCGCACTCTGACGGGTTGTCGCGCGACCCTGATAGCCCGCTGTCGGGTTGAGGGGGATAGCGTTGACGTGGCACATCAGTCCCTTGAGCCGCGCCGCCAGTTTGCGGGCGACCTCCTCGGTATCGTTGACGCCGCTGATCAGCGCCCACTCGAACGTGATGCGCCGGCCGGTTTGATCGACGTAGTAGCGGCAGGCTTCCAGCAGCTTGCTGATGTTGTGCTTCTTGTTGACCGGCATGATGCGGCTGCGTTCGTCGTCATCGGCGGCGTGCAGGGAGATGGCCAGGTTGACCTGTCGCTTTTCGTCGGCGAAACGCCGGATCATCGGGACCAGGCCCACGGTCGAGATGGTGATGCGCCGCGCGCCGAAGTTGTAGCCGCCCGGGTCGTTGAGGCGGTCGATGGCGGCCATGCTGTTGTCGTAATTGTGGAAGGGTTCGCCCATGCCCATCAGCACAATGTTGGTGACTGCTTCCCCCTGGTCGTGCAACATGCGCGCATAGTACATAACTTGTGCAACGATCTCGCCGCTGGTGAGGTGGCGCTTGAAGCCCATCTGTCCGGTGGCGCAGAAGACGCAGCCCATGGCGCAACCCGCTTGCGAGGAAATGCAGAGTGTACGACGGTTTTTCTTTTCTCGCTGAGCGGAGTGTAACGAAGTCGAAGCGCCTGCGTCTCGACTGCGCTCCCTTTGGTCGCTCCGCTCGACGAGGAAATCCGCCGGATCGCCATACTTCATCAATACGGCCTCAATGACACGCTTGTCGTACAGTTGGAAGAGCGTCTTGCGCGTTTGCCCGTCAGATGAGTCCAGGTAGCGAACAGGTTTGATATCTTCGAAACGCAGCATTTGGCCCAAATGCTCCCGCAGGGCTTTCGGTAGGTTGGTGAATTCGTCTGGCATGGTCCAGTAGTGCTTGTAAAGTCCCTGCCAGACCTGGTCCGCGCGGTAAGGAGGTTCGCCGAGTTCGGCCAGCAGACGCTTGAGATCAAAAAGTTCCAGGTCGTAAATAAAGGGTAGGTCAGCCATGATCGCTCAATATTTCGGGGAGCTTCGCAGGGTTTGAGACCCTGCGGTAACAAGGTGGTGCGTAATATCAATCAAGTAATGTGCTTAAATCTTCAACAATATAGTCTGGCGCGGGCTGCCAGCTTTTAGCCTGTTCAAACGTCGAAACGCCGCTCAGCACCAGTGCTGTCTTGCAGCCAGCCGCCTGACCGGCAACGATGTCCGTTTCCAGGCGGTCGCCGACGACCAGCGTTTCTTCAGGCCCTGTGCCAAGCCTTTCCAGCGCCAGGTGCATCATGAACGGCGAGGGCTTGCCGATGATGATCGCTTTGACATCCGTCGCGGCTTCGATGGAGGCCAGGATCGCGCCTGCGCCGGGGACCAAACCCTGTGGGGTGGGGAAGGTGCGGTCGGGGTTGGTGCCGTAGAAGGGGACTCCCGCGCGGATGTGCAAGGTGGCGCGGCGCAGTTTGGCGTAGGAGATAAACCGGTCGATCCCGGCCACGACGGCCACCGGCCTGGTTTCGTCCTGCGGATCGATGAGGGGAGCAAACCCGCGTTCTTCTAATGCGCGCTGGATGCCGTTCTCGCCGATGACGAATACGGACCCGCCGCCTGGGAAATCTTTTGCCAGCGTGTCTGCGCTTGCCAGCGAGGAGGTGACGATCTGCCAGGGCTCCAGCGTTACACCAAACCCGGAGAATTTTTCCAGGTATTCGTCCACGGTCCTGGTGGCGTTGTTGGTCGCCAACGCGACTTTGAATCCGCGCTCACGAATGCGGGCAAAGATGGCGAGCAGGTCTCCGATGGGCGTGTCGTCGCGCCACAGCACGCCGTCCATGTCGAGGATGAGGGCTTTGAGGTTGTCGAGTTGCATAATAATAGTGTTGGCAAGCGCCTGGGTAGCGACCGCTCCCGCGCCTGCCCCCGCCCAGGGCACCAGCGCACCCACCGCCGGG
This sequence comes from uncultured Anaerolineaceae bacterium, assembly GCA_964560935.1. Lineage (GTDB taxonomy): Bacteria > Chloroflexota > Anaerolineae > Anaerolineales > Villigracilaceae > JAABUE01. The sequence goes on from CAZLOC010000377.1 coordinate 2,669, forward strand.
AACTTGGACGCCACCGCTACACCCCAGGCCGGTTCATCCAGGTCACAGGCGAGGATCGAAAAAGTGGAAGGTTTCGGCATAGGTTTAATCCGCGCTGATTATACCTTGCGAAGCGGATGGGGGAATTGCGGTCTATAATATCACTATGCTGAATTTCAAAGCCCCCATCACAGAGATCATCCGCCAGCGCTTTTCGTGCCGCTCTTATCGTCGAGAACCGATCGAGGCAGATAAACGCGAGCAGCTACGAGCCTTTATCGCCGCGCTGCCGCCGGGGCCCTTCGACAGGCTCAGGACGACGCCATTTGGCGCGTGTCCGCGTTTTGACCTGGCGGCTGCTACCGAAACGGAAAACAAATCCTTACGCGGACTGGGCACCTATGGCTTCATCAAGAACCCGCCCGCCTTCATCCTGGGCGCGATGACTCCATCCGACTATGACCTCGAAGATTACGGTTACCTGATGGAGGCCATTATCCTGTACGCCACGGGGCTGGACCTGGGGACTTGCTGGCTGGGCGGTACCTTCACCAAGAGCAGTTTTGCCAGAAAGATGAATCTATCTACCGCCGAGACAATGCCGGCTGTGACGTCCGTTGGCGAATATGCCGACCCGGAGCAAAAACGCAAGGGGCTGGTTAGCCGCACCGCAGGCGCGGACCGGCGTCTGCCCTGGGAGAAGCTGTTCTTCAACTTTGTGCTGGACGTGCCGCTCATTCGCAACGAAGCCGCTGAGTATGCCCCGGCGCTGGAGATGATGCGGCTGGGACCCTCGGCTTCCAACAAACAACCCTGGCGGATCGTCAACTACAACCAGTTCTGGCGCTTCTACCTGCGGCGCACACCTGGCTATCGGGCTGACCCGATCAAACTTATCCTGGACTTGTGCGACCTGCAGCGCCTGGACATGGGCATCGCCATGTGTCATTTCGAGTTGGCCGCGAAGGAATTGGGCTTGAACGGCGGGTGGGTTATCGAAGACAAACTCGATAAATATCCTGACGCCTTGACCGAGTATGTGGTTAGCTGGGAGAGCCAGGATGGATAGAGAAACGCTGTTGCCTTTGTTAGAGACGGCGTTAAATGCGCGTGCTGACCTGTTCGACGAGCGGCATGAATCCGCCTTTCGGTTGTTCAACGGGTTTTACGAAGGCTGCCCCGACCTGGCCATTGACCTGTACGCTACGACGCTGGTAATCCACAACT
>CAZLOC010000378.1:0-3869 GCA_964560935.1 uncultured Anaerolineaceae bacterium
CAGCCGTGGAATTGACTTTTCGCATGTCACTCTGAGGAAGCGAAGCGACCGAAGAGTCTCCTGACACGGCGAGGAGATTCTTCGCTTCGCTCAGAATGACAAACAAACGGACAGCCCGCCGACAATTGGCGGGCTGTTTGCTTATAGAATATAGAAAGTTTACTGGGCAGGAAGCGGTTTGGGATCCATCTGGTCATAGATGCCTGTTGCCAGCAAAGATGGATCGTCCGCAGACTGGGCTGCCAGCATCTGCGCCTGGCGGGCGTAGTTGGTAGATTGGGCCAAAATGCTGAGCACATACTCGGGGTTATGGAAGCCCATGCTGTTCTCAGCCGAAACATAATCCCAGTAGAATTGCGCCCGGCGATGCAGTGCGCGCGCTTCGTTCAGCAATTCGGCATCATTGCCGGAAGCGGCCGCTGCTACTTTGATAGCTGTAATCGCATCTACGATCGCGTCTTCAGCGGCGATCTTGGTCTCATAGGTCTTCTTTTGAATATCGTTTACGCGGCGCACGACATATTCGGTATCGTTATGGCACTGCCCACAGGCCAGGTCAGGATTGAGCAGTGGGCTGTGAATATCGTGCATGGAGTACTTGGCCGCGCCTTCGCGCACATAAGGCATGTGGCAGTCTGCGCAGGCTACTCCTGCTTCATAGTGCGTGGAGCCAGCCGTGAACATCTCATAGTCAGGATGCTGCGCCTTGAGCATCGGGGTATCGGCTTCGGGGTAAGCCCAGTCTTTGAACCCCAGAGCTTCGTAGTATTCATACATCTCTTCTACTCTGGTGCCGTCATCCCACGGGAAGGTCAGGTATTTGCCTTCGCCTGCAAAATAATACTCTACATGGCAATTGGCGCATACTACCGAGCGCATCTCCTGGCGCGTGAAAGTCGTCCAATCCTTACCCTGCGCCTCGAATGCTTCCTCAAGAGCCGGGTTAGTGACGATCAGGCGCATCGTCCCAGCTTCATGACAGTTGGCGCAGCCAATGGTCTGCTCAATGCTATTGCCCAATTCCGCAAAGGGAGTTTTGTCAAATGCAGCCATGCCCATCTCCTGCCATAATTCGGGATTGTTAGCACTCTTGCACGAATAGCAGGTACCGGGGGTCGTTTCGTCGACACGCTTGATCTCTTGCACATCGGTCAAGGCCCATTCATGACCACGGTCGTCGTTGTACTCTTTACTGAAACTATATCCGGTAAAGAGAATTACCTGGCGTGGATCCTTCTCAAGATGCGAAAACTTGCTTGATCCGCCGTAGGTAGTATCGATCGCATTCTCCTTGGTCTTGAGCATGGATGTATATTGGTTGGGAAAATTCAAACCCCATTGCGAAGAATCGGGTTCCATAGCCGCAATTTCCACCAATATTTGAAAAGCGCGTTCCTGGGGAGGTTGATTTTTCAAGAACACCAACACGCCGACCAGGGCAGCAGCCAGCACCAGGATGATACCGACTAAAATGAAAGTAGTAGCACGTTTCATCATTTGCATTCTCCTCGCTATTTATAGAGTGATGAGTCCTGATAGGGGGTAATAGAAATTCCGCGCGGCCCATGCGCCACGTTGGCATGGCAGTCCCAGCAGTTGCGGTCAAAGGGCTGAGCGCCCATCATGATGGTCTCCACCGCATCTTCATGGCAGCGGATGCAATTGCTCTGCACCCATTTTTTTGTATCTTCATTCGCGCGAATCATCACAGGCGTCTGCCCGGTGGTGAATACATATACGTCGTGCATGCCGGTCTTGCCTTTGGCGAAATAGTAAGCAAAGACATTCTCGTGCGGCAGGTGGCAGTCCACGCACTCGGTCCATTTCTCGTGCGGGGCGTGATACCAGTTCTCGTAAGCGGCATCCATCACATGGCAGTTAGCGCAGGGCTCCGGGGCGCTGCCCATCATCGCAGGGGCATCGGTCACAAACGCGAACACACCCAGCGCAATGCCTGCGGCAGCGATGGCAATGATGAGTGGAATTTTCGTCATGCGCAGACCTTTCACTGAAGTAGATGAATTAATCTGGCCTTAATTGTACCTAATTTGGTCTTGTTTTTTTGTAACTTTTATCACATTTCATGATGAATACGTTCTTCCCTTCCAGGTAACGCCCACCCCCGACAGCACATTCCATGCAGACGTCAGCATCATGGCGGCGAAGACACCAGCGCCAAGAGGCGTGGTCAGCGCGTACCAGGCTGGGATGCCCATGCCGCGTGATGCCTGAATCCGCCAGAAGATCAGATAGCCCCAAAGCGCCAGTGCTTCGACGAGCACCACGCTTCCTTCCAGGCCCGGACCTGCCACCGTTAAGGCAACTCCCGCCACCACCCACAGCGGCAGCAGCAACGCAGCGGTGAAGGCCAGGAAGGCCCCGAAGACACCCAGCAGCAACAAGCCCCGGTCATCGCGCAGACCGAGATAGATGTTCTTTGTCCAGCCCTCCCACATCTCCGCCAGTGACGTGTACATGCGCGTTGAGGCCACCTTGCGCCCGTCAGCTACGACCAGTCGGTAGCCTTTCCCCTTCACGAGAACTGCCAGGTCCTTGTCTTCTACGACCGAGCCCTTGATGGCCGCGTGTCCGCCGACTGTTTCGTAGACAGAGTGCTTGATAAAAATGAACTGGCCGTTCGCAATGGCATCCTTACGCCTGGGATCATTGACCTTACGCGGCGAAAACCCGACTGAAAGCGCCAGCATGACCAGCGGCAGCACCGCCCGTTCCCAGAAGGTCAGCATGATCTGGCGCGTCATGATCGTGAACAGGTCGGCTTGAGTCTCTATTGCTTTTGAATGTACTGCTGCCAGTGCGTCGGGCGTGGTGAAGGTGTCCGCGTCCACGAAACACAGCCATTCGCCACGCGCCGCGCTCGCAGCCTGGGTCAGCGCATGGGGCTTGCCGGCCCAGCCAAGGGGCAGATCTGATCCGTCCAACACTATTAATTTGTCATTCTGGGTGGCTGCTGGTTGAGTAGCCGCAGAGCGGCGTATCGAAACCAAGCCACGAAGAATCTCGCCTGTCGCATCCGTCGAACGGTCATCCAGGACGATGATTTCAAAGTTGGGATAGGTCTGTGCCAGCAAAGCCTCCACACAAGGGCGGATGTTGCGCTCCTCGTTGCGGGCGGGCACACAGACAGAAATGAGAGGGAGATCTTGGGAGGGAGAAACAGGCTCTACCGAAATATCAAGCTGGTACTGGTTGTGCATCCAGGTGATGATCGCAAAGCCAGCAAGCAGGCTAATAGAAGAGATAATATACAGCATATTTTATGTAAGAACAATACCCAAGTAAAAAGCAACGAACATAAGAAAGGCTTGTTTTTATTTCCTCGAATTCGTGCTTCGTCCTCTTGAACGCCGCTTTAAGGGCACGGGCGGTTTAAAAATGCTCCAGATGGACACATCTTCTTGAGCATTTTTATGCAACCGACCTGCTTATCGCTTCAAATCAATCGCCTCACCACCGTACTCGCCAGTGACGGAAATGCTGCCGCCGTTTTCATCGCGGGTATAAGCCAGCCTCCCGGATTTATCGCTGCTCACCTGGACTTTGATCATTTACACTTCCAGGAGCCATTTGACCGCTTCTTTTTCATCCAGGAAGGCAAGCAAATTAATGCCTCGATTCCTTGTCGTTGTTTCGAAAAAGGAGGTATATTCGTGGCTTTCCTGGCGATAGAGCAAGGCCACTTTTTTTACCAGTCCCAGCGCTTCTTTTGCCGCAATATTCGCCAGTTTGTAATCCGAGAGGATTCCCGGCTGTCCCAGAAGCCCGCTTATATCAACCAACGCTCTCCCGACATTATTTTCAACGCAGGCTTCTAGCACTCGAAGTACCAACTCTTTGTTGTTTTCAAG